>NZ_AJTN02000040.1 GCF_000305495.1 Peribacillus psychrosaccharolyticus ATCC 23296
ACTGAATAGATAAAAAAGGAGTGCCAGTAATTTATCTAATCACTGGCTACTCCTTTTTTATTGAGCTTTAGAATAGTGAATATCTGTTCTTGCTGTCCGTTTTCGTTTCATCGATAGTGCAGCTGACCCTAGTGCTATGAGGACAAATATGCCGCCGATAGTAGGGTTTAACTCCACTGAGGAACGTTCGATGATGATGCCCCCAACCATTGAACCAAAAGCAATGCCAAGATGAAGAGCAGAGTTATTTAGGCTTTGTTGAATATCTGCTGTTTTTGGTGAAGCTTCAATTAAATAACTTTGTAAGGCAGGTGTCATTGCCCAGCTTAGCATACTCCAGATAAACATAACCCCTAGGAAAAGAGGGAGGGAGAAAGTTGTATAGGGAAGGATGAAAAGTGAGAGAGCAAAAGCTATGATTACAGATACAATGGTCTTCTTGGTTCCGATTCGATCTGAAAGATAGCCGCCTATTCCTCCGCCAGATACGGCTGCGATACCGAAAATGAGGTAGACGATGCTGACCCAGCCAGCGCTTAATCCTAATTCGCTTTTTAAGAAGGGTGTTAAGTAACCGTACAGTGTTAAGTGACCAGCCATAAACATAAAGGTTGTCAGCTGAGCAAAGAGAATTTTTCTGTTTTTTAGCGTGCGAAGCTGAGCAGAAAGAGAAATGGCTGGCTTAGGCGGGAATTTCCCCATGAAAAAGTACACGCCAACCATAGAAAGAATGGTTAACACTGAGATAAAAATAAACGGTGCACGCCAGTTAAAGGCATTTCCAAGGGCAAGTCCAATTGGCACGCCAAGCACTAATGAACCACTAACACCCATAAAGACAATTCCAATAGCACGGGCACGATATTGAACAGCAACGATTGCAGAAGCTGTGGTCACACATAAAACGATGAGTAAAGAACCACTTATAGCTGAAATAATTCGAGCAAGCATTAGCACACTGTAACTAGGACTTAATGCAGAAAGCAAATTGCCAAGGAAGAAGACACATAAAGAAAGTAAAATTAATTTCTTTCGCTCCATCTTCGCTGTTGCAATTAATAGAATAGGAGCGGAAATAGCATAGACTAGTGAAAAAATGGTGATCAGTAAACCGGCTTGGCCAAGGCTAACATGTAAATCAGCCGCAACTAAATCCAGCTGCCCGCCGATAATCAGTTCGACCATCCCGACTACAAATGAAACTACTGTAAATAAATAGACGCGTTTATCCATAGATGTATACCTCTTTCGTAAAAGTTACTACTACGATAGTAACTTTTATTACGAAAGAAAACAAGAGGTAGTTTTTTTGTGCTATGATTAACCTACAAGAATGAAGTAAGGAGTAAAAAAATATGCTTCAGCAATTTGGTTTTACACAGTACGAAAGTCAAGTATATGAATGTCTTATTTCCGATGGAATGGCACTGGATGCTACAGCAATTGTGAAGCAGTCCGGCGTGCCCCGTGCGAAAGTTTATGAAGTGCTGCATCGCTTGTCTGAAAAAGGACTGATTTTGGAGTCAACGATTGAGAAAAAGCGGTTGTATACGGCGCTTCCCATTGAAACAACGATTGAAAAATTGAAAACGGACTTTGAAAAAAATGTCGAAAAACTCAGGAATAGAAAACGAAAAGCTGCACCTGCAGATGACCGGGTCTGGACACTGAAAGACAATTCCTCCATACAATCAGTATTGAAAGATATGATTGGACAAGCGGAATCCTCTATTTTTATCTCAGGATGGACCGATGATCTACAAAATTATCTGCCTTTACTAGAGGAAAAATCCAAGTCAGGTGTAACTGTCAAAATTCATACGATTGGAGTACTTGATACGTCGATTTCTGAAGTGTCAACATTAGTGCCAGATGTCCAGCATGATACGTTGGAAAGAAGTAGAATTATTATTGTGGATGACAGAGAAATGCTGTTTGCAGGCATTGAGGAGAGTAAATGGCAGGCAATCCGGACGCAATCTGGACCACTTGTTAAATTCTTCACCGAGTTCTTTTATCATGACATCGCCCTAACTGAGATTACACAGAGACACCAAGATACGGTCATGAAGGATGAGAAAATACGAGAGGTATTAATGAATTTACGGTATTAGAACTGAAAACAAGAGACCTTTTCGGAATTCGAAGAGGTCTCTTGTTTGGACTCGATGTAGTACTCATTTCATATCAATGAATGTGAGATAAGTTTTCTTATGAAATAGAGAACAATCATTTATCGAACGCTTTATCAAATTTTTGAGATTCATTTTGAATGGCGGTTGTAATCGGGCGACGTTCTGTTTCATACTGATATGCGTACAATCACCAAAAGCGATGATTGGGAAATGAAATCTTCTTTATTTAATTCATAGCCCCTCCTTGTTTGAATAATTTACCATTTTATTTTATTATTAGTTAACAGGAATAAAAACGATGGGCGGCCAAACTATGAATCAAGATACAAATCAAGGGAGCTTTCATAGGGGTTTTCTCTTTTTAGCGAATAAGGAATATATCAAGGATTTTCATACATTGAGTTACAAATCGGGTAACGCTGGTCAGTTTACAGCTACATTGAGGGTGATGCATGAGACTGAAAAAGTTGAAAAAATTATTTTTTATGCAATGCTAGAAGGAGAAGGAACCCTTTTGGAATTTAGTGTAGCGGGGGTAAAGAAGGTCCATCATTTGGTGGATGTCCCGAGACACGGTGAGGTAGATTTTATATTTACGTTTGAAGATCTGCCGCCGGGGAATCATATTATTTATTTAATGACTGAAGACTACCTTAATCCTTTTTATATAGAAGAAGAATGTAAAGGACATATAGGTTTTTTTTATTTTGCCATTGAAGTAGAAAATGCGAACAAAAAAAGACTGTCTAATCATGTGGAGTTGTTTGAATATAACGGAAATACTTGTCAGAATGATAAGGGAGTGAAAATTACCCTTTTTAAAGATAAAAAGATGAAGAAGTTGCTAGAGTCCGTATGCAGCGGCAGCTATTATTATTTAGCTATTAATAATCCTAATGATTTTGAATATGATGCTAATTTAAGTGTATTAGTGAATTATGAGTTGAATCAGCTAGGCAAAATGACGATTCCACAGAGTTCAAAGGTAGTATTCCCCATTATATTAAGTGAGGAACTTCTTGAGGATAAACAAAGCATATTATTTTTATTAATTGGTAAACCGATTAAGGAACCAAATGAATATGGCTTTCCGGAAAGAATCAGGTTTATTTCTAAACGATTGGAGGTTTTTCGTTTATACTAGACTAGTTTAGAAGATTCAACTATCAGAGAAAAAGAAAGGAATCACCGACACATATGATGATCCTCATGATTGGTTTAGCTGCGCTCGTCTTTGCTGCACTCAGTTATTATGTGGGCTATAATGGCTGGGTTTGGCTGAAGACTACTTTTTTATCGAAATATAAAAAGATGTATATCGGAATCATTGTTATCCTTTCCTGTTCTTTATTTATTGGTCTATTTTCATCACTTCTTGTTTTTAAACTACTCGGTTATTTTTGGATGATGATTATTGGATACGGAATCATTCTACTGCCAATTTGTAATCTATTAGTCTTCTTAATGAAGAAGAGGGGCATTTTTTGGATTGGTATAAGTGTTTTCGCAGTCTATGGGTTTGTATTTATTTATGGCTCATTTAATGCTTGGAGCCCTGTGATCCGGAATTATAACCTGACCGTTGATAAAAAATCCAATGTGGAAGACGTGGAAATTTTGATGGTTTCCGATTTGCATATTGGCGCAATTGTTGGACCCGCGCATATCCAACGTTTGGTTGATAAGGCAAATCAAGTGAAGCCTGATATCATCTTAATTCCAGGAGATGTCATCGACGATCATATACAGCCATACATAGATAATCATGTTGGTGAGATATTAAAAGAATTAAAAGCGCCCATGGGCGTTTATGCGACACCAGGTAATCATGATTATTACGGCGATGACTTAGAAAAGCTTGAAGTTGAACTGAACAAAGCAGGTATTAAGCTTTTAATGGATGAAACCGTGAATGTGGACGATTTATTTTATATTGTAGGCAGAAAAGATGTTACGGATGAAAATAGACAAGCCGTCAGTGATTTAGTCAGTGAACTTGATCAAACGATGCCGATCATTATGATGGACCACACACCACTAGACCTGGATATTGCTAAAGAGAATGGAATTGATGTTCTTTTATCAGGCCATACCCATAAAGGTCAGGTCGCTCCAGCCAATCTCATTACCAGCAGGATTTATGAAAATGATTGGGGCTATTTACGAAAAAGCACCCTCCAATCGGTTGTTTCCTCGGGATTCGGGACGTGGGGACCACCGCTTCGGATTGGCAGTCGCTCAGAAGTTAATGTGATTAAAGTGAAATTTGAATAATCAACATTTCCGATAGACAGTCTTGCTGCGAGCAAGGCTGTTTTTTTCATGATTAAAGACAAACTTCACCTATTTTGGCTCCCAAGAGGGCTTTTACATATGTCATACACATCAAGGCTTGAATATCATTAAGGTAGGGAGCAGAGGGGGGAGTTGTGGTGGATAACCAGATAAAGGAGCTATTTGGGAGTTGGGTACAGGCAATTGGCACCTTTATTGCTGCTGTAGGAGCGACTCCTTCATCAATCCTAACCGCTCAACAATTGAACAACTTAAGTTTAATAGGAAATGGTTTACAGGGGATTGGGAATGCCTTGATTGCCGACACGATTGAACAGTTTAATTTAGAAAAAATCGGTAACGAATTACAAGCCATTGGAAATTCAGCTGTGGTCAGTGGAATGGTTCTCCCTGTAGATGATAGTACCAGTCAAGAGCTAGTCATTAAAGGGAATTGGCTGCAAGCATTAGGAGGGTGTGCAGCGATTGGTGACGGGTTTGCTCATTTAGATGAACCAGGAGAAGCGATTAATGTGATTTCGAATCTATTACAGGGAATCGGTAACTCACTTCAAGCCATAGGCGGTATTGAACAGCTTCGAAGTGGTAATGAAGAGGATGGGGAAGTTGAACAAGTGCTCGGCAGCTGGATTCAAACGGTTGGTTCCGTATTAGGAGCGCTTGAAGTAACAAAAGAAACCTATTCCCCTGATACCGATGAAAGTAGTTAGGGAATAGGCAAAATGGAATTATCTTGTCTTATTTTCTCTTACGAATCATATCGTTTGGCTTCACCGGTTGAGTTACTTTCATACGGACAATTTGCAGCGCATGCGGGGCACGAACAATCGGTTTGCCCTGTTCATCCCATAATGAATGTAACTGTTCCTGATGATGACGCATTCCTGGTCCATAGAATTCAAGTTCATCGCCAACGCCAAAGTTATTCCGCTGCTGGATAACAGCTATTTGTGAGTCCTGATCGTATTCTAGCACTTGGCCGACAAATGCATATTGCGGAATCTTCCGTCGTTGGCCGAATAATTGTTCATTTTCAGTGGGCTCGTTATAGAAGAAACCTGTAGACAATTCCCGTTGCGCTACTTTCCAAAGTTCATCAACCCATTCTTGCTTGAGTATATAATTTTCTGGATCTGCACAATAGCTGTCAATCGCTTTGCGGTACACATTCGAGACGGTCGATACATAATGAATTGATTTCATTCTCCCTTCGATTTTTAAACTATCGATTCCGCTGTTTACGAGATCAGGTATATGGTGAATCATTGATAAGTCAACGGCGCTCATGGAAAAGGGTTCGGTACCTGCTTCAGTAATAGACTGGTGTTCACCAGGCTCATCCATTTCGAAAAGACCATAATGCCAGCGGCAGGACTGAGAACAGCCGCCTCGGTTTGCATCACGATTCGCCATATGATTGGAAAGGGTGCACCGTCCGGAATAAGAAATACACATCGCTCCGTGAATAAAGGCTTCGATTTCAACGTCCGTTTTCGCTCGGATTTCATTCATTTCTTCCATAGACACTTCACGTCCTAACACACACCGTGTTAAGCCAAAGTCTTTCCAGAAATTAAGGGTCTCATAGTTTACGGCAGATTGCTGCGTGGAGAGATGCATCTCTAACCCTGGTGCATCACTGGCACAAATCGTCATCAAAGCGGGATCTGAAATAATCACGGCATCGACGCCGATATCCCGAATGGTCCGAAAAAAGTCTCCCGCTCCAGCTTCATCGCCTTCATGCGTCATCATATTGGTCGCGACATACACTTTCGCACCATAAGCATGAGCATAATCAACGCCCTCTTGCATGTCTGTATAATCAAAGTTTCCTGCGCGAGTCCGCAGCCCATACGCTTCTCCGCCAATATATACAGCATCGGCCCCATAAAAGATGGCGGTTTTTAATTTTTCCAATGTACCGCCGGGGGCAAGTACTTCCGGTTTTTTGTGATGACGGTCATGATTGAGCCTCCTATGTCGTTTATTTAACCTGGTCTGGTTTCAGTAAGAAAAAGCCTGTGTCGAGACCTCGCTTTGCAGGATGAAACCGACGTAAAGCACGGTCAAGTTGAGCGCCTAAGGCTTCACTCCAAAGACCGGCTTTTATGGCTTCACGTGCTTCAACAAATAATTTAGCGATAGACACAAAGGATTCCCCAGAACAATATAGGCCGTCTAGTTTCCAAGTCGTTAAGTTTACGGCTGCTAACTGACCAAGATAGGGTAGTAAGTTAAGTTCATTATTGGCAAAAATATGAGTACCGTTGCAATCTTCGTAAATCGAATAGTGGGTATCATCACCTTTTGGTTCGGAGAGGAATAGGTCCCGCTGACGGCTGACATCTTCACTTTTTTCAATAAAATTAAAATAGTTTCGCATCAATTTTCGTTTGCTTTGATGGATACACGTGGCTCCATAGACTAATACTTCAATCGGCAGTGAAGCTTTCGCCATCATTTGCAGCTCCTCAAATGGAACCTCACGTGCCGCAACGGCTCCAACCGCACCGAATTTTGCCCAAAAGTCAACTTGGCGATGGTTGGTTACGATCGTCTCCGCGTCATATATAAACGGAATATAATAGTCAGGCTGCTTCATTAGCTGGATGAGGCCAGTATCACCAACACTTATTCGATCTACACCGTTTTCCTTCAAGAAGGTCAAATAGGAGGGAACGGTTTTGATTTGCTCATTATGTAAAATAGCATTGACTGCAACAGTTACCTTACGTCCATGCGCATGGGCATATGCAATAACAGCACGCTGCTCTTCTCGGCTAAAGGAATACGGCAATCGTAATCCATACGCTTCTTCCCCTATATAAATTGTATCCACACCGCAATCAATCAGGTGTTTCGCTTGCTCAAAAGACTCTGCTGTTGCTAGTAGTTCAATCATGCGATTATCTCCTTTACTAAGTTCAAAGAAATGCAGGTATTGAAAAATGGTCATCAATATGTAGGCTACCGTACAAACTCACCATTATTTTACCTTATCGTTTCCATTTACAAATGCCTGCTTTTCATACATTTCATGTCTTTTTTTAGGATTAAAAAGAAAAAAAGGCGTTCGCTAAGTTTCCTTAACGAACGCCTTTTTTATTATAGAACAATCATACTTAACAAGATTCCAATTCCGATACTCGCTACCGTAGCAATTAATCCAGGAATCATGAAGCTGTGATTCAAAATGTATTTTCCGATACGAGTTGTACCGGTTTGATCAAAGTTAATCGCTGCGACAACCGTCGGATAGTTAGGGATAAAGAAATAACCATTAACGGCAGGGAACATAGCAATGAGAAGTGCTGGATTGATCCCCAGTGTAATTCCAAGCGGCATCAATGTACGAACCGTAGCTGCTTGGCTGTATAGAAGAATCGATAAAACGAACAGGGCAATCGCGAACAGCCAAGGGGCTGCGGTAACTAAGCTTGAAATATTATTCGTGATGAATTCGGCATTTCCATTGAAGAATGTGTCACCCATCCAGGCAATACCGAATATAGCGACGACGGCTGTAGCACCAGCTTTAAAAATAGATCCTGAAACAATGGTATCAACATTGGCTTTACAGATGAGGATAATGAAGGCAGCAGCTGAAAGCATAATCATTTCAATCGTTACAGGCATTGCCATTCGAGTAAACTCGCCTTCGATAGTCCAGCCAGGTCGTAAGCCTTCAATAGATCCAAACAGCACGACCAATAAGGCAGCAATTAGGAAAATAATAACCGATGACTTTGACCCTTTAGAAGCAATAAATTCCTTTTTATCTTTTCTAATAGGAGCCAGGCCCTCTTCTAAACGTTGTAAATAAATTGGGTCTTCATTAAGTTCTTTCCCCATTTTACTTGAAACAAATGCAGCAAGCATACAAGCAATAAACGTAGAGGGAATCGTAATAAGTAAGATATCTAATAATGTGATATTAAAATCTGTTAATAAAGCTAAAAGTGCGACAGTTGCGGCTGATATCGGGCTTGCCGTAATCGCTTGTTGTGAGGCAATTACCGCAATGGACATCGGTCTTTCAGGCCGCACACCTGATTCACGCGAAACTTCCGCGATGACAGGTAAGACTGAATAAGCCACATGACCAGTACCCGCACAGAAAGTAAAGAGATACGTAACGATTGGTGCAACATACGTAATATACTTAGGATTTTTCCGCAAGGCCTTTTCTGCGAGATAAACGAGGTACTCAAGTCCTCCTGCAGCTTGAAGCGCACCAGCGGCTGTGATGACTGCTAATATCATTAACATCACGTCGATGGGCGGGGAAGTCGGCTGTAAGCCAAAGATAAAGACAAATATCGCAATCCCTACGCCACCCATAACTCCTAGTCCTAATCCACCGATTCGTGCACCTATGATGATACATCCGAGTAAAATTAATAAATGAATCCAAAACATAATGTCGTCTCCTTAAGTTGCAAGATTTAATGGCTTGCACCTTTATTCTATAGCAATACGTTTAAGGTGATGCCCCAAATAAGTAACGTTTTATGAATTATTTTACCCTATAGGGTATAGAAATGATCGTCTTCCTGGGACGGGAAACACGACTTGTTCATATTTTTATCGTTCCCATTTTACAGGAACTTTTAGCTGAAGAACAGTTCAAAGTATTGTTATGACGCTAAGTGAGACAAAAGACTAAGGGAGGTAAGGACTATTTTCTCATTTGGAAAAACCACGAATATTCAGGCAAAAAAAATTAGTATAATAAAAACAGATTTTGTTTAGGAGGGAATAAAATGTTGATAGGACATATAAAGGAAATTGTTCGCCATCCTATAAAATCATTTTATGGAGAAAGTGTAAAAAAAACGAATGTTATGAAATATGGACTATATGGAGATCGCAGCCATGCTTTTTTAGATGAAACACGACCAGGAAAATATGTGACCATCACACAATGCCCAAATATGGCAAGATATAAAGCAAAATTTTCGGGAGAAGAAACCATGCATGAGTATCCCCTAATCGAAATAACGACACCTGAGGGGAAGGTAGTGAATTGGGAAGATGAAGGGCTAACAAAACAAATAGAAGCTGAATCAAATCGAGCCGTATCCTTAGTGAAGTATTCTCCCACTGATGTACCTATAGGGGCCATTGAATTAGAACATCTTCAACTAATATCGGATGCATCACTAAATGCATTGCAAAAAATATGGGGAAAAGAAACGCTCAATCATAGGCGTTTCCGACCAAACCTAGTCCTCGCCTTAAACGATCAAATCCCATTCATGGAAGAAATGTGGTTTGGCAAGACATTAAAAATAGGAAAACAAGTGGAAATACAGGTAAAGAGACACTGTGAACGCTGCATGATTATAACCGTCAATCCAGATAATGCGGAACGAGACCCATCTTTACAAAAAATTGTGTTAAACCAACGCAATAATCATTTTGGCGTATATGCTTCCGTGATGCAAACAGGGGAAATACTAGTGGGGGATGAAGTGTTACTGGTTGATTGATGGTTCAGAGCCTTGCTGCAAGTATGTGCGGCAGGCTCTTATGTTTTCTATTTAGAAATTTTTCTAAATAGATATCGACTTTTTCTGAAAAACGGATTATAATTCTATTTAGAAGTCTTTCTAAATAGAGCGGAAGAGAGGTGTCATGGTGGGGTTTCCAGAAACATTTAAAGCACTATCCGACCCGGTACGAAGAGAAATTTTAATTCTGCTCAAAGATAAGAAATTATCAGCAGGGGACATCGGAAAACACTTTGATATGACAGGTGCTACAATTTCCTACCATTTATCACAATTAAAAAAAGCAGGATTACTTTTTGAGACCAAGTATAAAAACTTACATTTACTACGAAATTAACATTTCTGTATTTGAAGAGGTCATGTTGTGGTTCTCACAGTTTGGAGGGAAAGAAAATGAAAAGAAAAGTTGATCGAACATTAATCATTACCACATTGATCTGCTTGCTGCCAATTGTCATCGGCTTAGTGCTTTATAATAAGCTGCCAAACGAAATAGCTATTCATTGGAATGCTTCGGGAACCCCTGATAATTATGTTCCAAAAGCAATTGCAGTATGGGGATTGCCGATCCTCATGGCCTCCATTCATCAATTTGTCTTAATGATGATGGAAAAAGACCCTAAAAGAGCAAACGTATCAACTGTATTAAAGCAGGTAGGAATATGGATTATCCCAATCATGTCATTGATTTTAACCCCAGTAACATTGTTTAAAGCGCTTGGATATAACATTCCCATTGAAATTTTAGTCCCAGTAATGGCGGGCATACTAATCACAGTATTTGGAAATTATTTACCTAAATGCAAGCAAAACTATACAGTCGGAATTCGATTAACATGGACACTTAATAGTACAGATAATTGGAATAAAACACATCATATGGCAGGCTATTTGTGGACAATCGGTGGGATTTGTATGATCGTTGGCGGATTTTTAACTATATACTGGGTACCTATTGTTCTGATCATTGCAGCCATTCTAGTTGGAGCACCCGTTTTGTATTCCTATTTACTGTATAAGAAGGGGATATGAGTTGCATTAGAAAGACAGTCGACAATCTGACTGTCTTTTTATTTAGTTCTAAATTAATCTCGTAAACTCAGAATCTACCTAGCAACTTTCAGTAACCCGGACTACCCTTGTTATCCAAGTATTTGCAAGGATAAATATCCTCGTAAGAGAATCTGTTTGTAAAAAAGATAAATTGATAGTTTAATCATAGCTTTGATTTCGAATAGTTTAAATTTAGTTTACACTATTTATATTTTAGTTAACATAAGATCTGAATCTCGGAAGCTGACCTTGTGCCGGCTTTTTAGAGTTGAATGAATGAATTGTATGAGGATTTTACTTTTAAAAGGCCGGCAATTGGAACGACTATTTATTCAAATGGTTCTTCTCTTATTTGAATTTGTAATTAATATTAGAAGGAAAATTATTATGCTTATTCCCAAAATAATTGCCCCTACTATACTAACTCCCATTCCTGAGAATCCCCTAATTACCTTCAAACCAACAAAATGCGTGACGATACCTAAATTCACAAGAATCAATGGTGAAATATATTCTTTTTTCTTGTTTTTAATCACCCAAAACATTCCCCAAATACTTAGTAAAGAAATAACAATTGGAAAATAGACAAAAATAACAGAATTAAGCAAAACTAACCCTCCCAACATTTCCAAGTTTATTTATTTACAAATATTACCATATTTTATCGTTATAGTTTTTAGTTTGCTGGATAAAAAATATTATTTCTTGAATTTGAATGTATGATTTGTATAAGTATCATACGTTCAAAAGGCAGCCAATTGGCAGCCTTTAGCTGAATAAAATAACCGTTTATCCAAGAATCTAAATAACTTTTTTTAGTTTACAGTATTTTTGTAATATTTTCCCATCCGTATACAAGTTCATTGAGTTTCTTCCCAGAAATGTTAACCTCAATGGTGTCTATTTTTTTACCATCAAGACCCTCATAAAAAAGACGAGAACTATTATCTTCAAGCACTAAAACTATATTGAACAAAGGTTTTTTTGTTGTAGTTCTTTAATGATTGGTTTAACTAATAATTTTCCTAACCCATTTCCTTGATACTCTTTTAAAATATAAATAGCATATAATTCACCAGTGTAATCAGGGTATTTACTAGATCTTTCTTTACCTACCAGATG
>NZ_AJTN02000039.1 GCF_000305495.1 Peribacillus psychrosaccharolyticus ATCC 23296
TACGTAAACTTTTACTACGCAAGGAATACATGCTTCTAAAAGACCATATTCCCCCAGTTCATCCACATTGCAAATTAGAACCATCTCTAATCTCTAAAGTTTGGGGTTATTTCGTCAAAGTGAGGAGATACTAGCCTTACAAAGGTGGTATCTGCAGGAGGGAAAGAGATGAATTGGACAGGGCTAGCATTATTTATCCAGTTGTTTTTTGGAGTAATTATTGGCGTCTACTTTTTGAATCTACTTAAGGGTCAGCGAACACAAAAGGTTTCAATTGACCGTGATTCTCGAAAAGAAATTGAGCAGCTGCGAAAGATGCGGTCGATTTCTTTAACGGAACCATTGTCTGAAAGAGTACGGCCTGTTACGTTTGATGATATTGTCGGCCAGGAGGATGGAATTAAGTCGTTAAAGGCTGCTTTGTGCGGACCAAATCCGCAGCACGTCATCATTTATGGTCCGCCAGGTGTCGGGAAAACGGCCGCGGCTCGACTAGTGTTAGAGGAAGCAAAGCAAAATATGAAGTCTCCTTTTCGTCAATCAGCCGTGTTTGTTGAACTTGATGCAACAACCGCACGATTTGATGAACGCGGGATAGCTGATCCCTTGATTGGTTCCGTTCATGACCCGATTTATCAAGGGGCAGGGGCAATGGGACAAGCGGGTATTCCGCAGCCAAAACAGGGGGCTGTGACGAACGCACATGGGGGCGTGCTGTTCATTGATGAAATTGGCGAATTGCACCCGATTCAAATGAATAAACTGTTAAAGGTATTAGAAGATAGAAAGGTGTTTCTTGAAAGTGCCTATTACCAAGAAGAAAATTTAACGATCCCAACTCATATTCATGATATTTTTAAAAATGGTCTTCCGGCAGATTTCCGTTTAATTGGGGCAACGACTCGAACACCAAATGAAATTCCCCCTGCAATCCGATCAAGATGTATGGAAGTTTTCTTCCGAGAGCTAGAGAGAAGTGAAATCAGCTCGATTTCAAAGAAAGCTGCAGAAAAAGTTAACATGGAGATATCTGATAAAGGACTGGAAGCAATTGCTGAGTATGCTAGAAATGGGAGAGAAGCGGTCAATATCGTTCAAACTCTGACTGGTATTGCGATAACAGAAGATCGTACGTATATTAAGGAAAGCGATATTGAATGGATTGCCCACAGTAGTCAATTAACACCAAGAATGGACAGAAAGATTGCGGATGATTCCAAAATAGGTCTGGTGAATGGACTGGCTGTATATGGTCCGAACAGCGGTGCACTTCTTGAAATTGAAGTAAATGTGATTCCTGCTCTTGATAAAGGCAGTATCAATATTACAGGAATTGCAGAAGAGGAACGGTTAGGCGGGAATGGCAAATCCATTCGCCGTAAGAGTATGGCAAAAGGATCCATAGAAAATGTCATTACCGTACTGCGTTCCATGGGAGTACCGGCAGATCAGTTTGATATTCATGTTAATTTTCCAGGTGGAAGTCCCGTGGATGGGCCGTCTGCCGGAATTGCGATGGCAACGGGGATTTATTCGGCCATTTATCAATTTCCCGTCGATCATCTGGTAGCCATGACCGGTGAAATTGGAATCCATGGTACGGTTAAACCGATAGGTGGAGTGATTCCAAAAATTAAAGCGGCGAAGCTGGCTGGGGCCAAACGTGTCATTATTCCCCACGAGAATATGCAGCCGCTGCTAAAAGAAATTGAGGACATCGAGATTATTCCTGTGAAAATGATTAAAGAGGTATTTGAGCTTGCGTTAAAGAAAGACCATATTCCGGAACAAATAAATGTCGAGATCAATCTGACGAAAAAAGAAAGTGTGTAACCAAATTCCCAGTGGAACATCAACACTGGGAATTTTTTTATGTTCTTGAAATGAGAAGTAATTGCGTGCGTTTTTTTGCCTTTTTGGAGATAATAAAAAAAGAAAATGCCGGATGTGTCTGATAATATCGTCTTAAGAACGTGTACGAATAGACACTGCCAGCTAAATAAGTTAGAATTGTTAGAAGGCTGACAAGTTGGAAAGTAAATTATTTTGCAGAATACGCAGGATGTTAGACCTGTTCTATACACCGGAAAACCAAGGTTGAAGGCAGTAAAATGGGGTCCTCTCATCGGTGTTTCTGCCAAAACGACTTAGGAAGTGTATTGGAAATAAAAAGTGAGGTGCCAGGTATTATGGCTGACAAAGAAATCATCGTTCCTCTCCTACCGCTAAGAGGATTACTCGTCTATCCAACGATGGTGTTGCATTTAGACGTTGGACGCGATAAATCAGTTCAAGCGCTTGAAAAAGCTATGTTAGATGATCATTTAATCTTCTTGACTACTCAAAAGGACGAGTCCTTAAATGAGCCGGGAGAAGAAGACTTATATAATATGGGAACGTTAACAAAGGTTAAACAAATGCTTAAGCTTCCAAACGGGACAATTCGTGTCTTAGTAGAAGGACTTAATCGTGCGGAAGTAACAACGTTCTATGATAATGAAACGTATTTTTCTGTTAAGCTGGATGTATTTGAAGATAACCAAGAGAAAGAAATAGAGCATCAGGCATTGATGCGTACGCTCCTAGAATACTTCGGACAATACATTAAACTGTCCAAGAAAATTACCGCTGAAACTTTCTCATCGACTTCGGATATTGAGGAGCCTGGGCGTCTTGCGGATATCATTGCTTCTCACCTTCCGTTAAAGCAGAAGGAAAAGCAAGAAATTCTCGAGATTATTGATGTGCGGGAACGTTTAAGCAAGGTTATAGAAATCATTAATAACGAAAAAGAAGTCCTGCAGCTTGAGAAGAAAATTGGTCAGCGAGTCAAACGTTCCATGGAACGTACTCAAAAAGAGTATTACTTACGCGAACAAATGAAGGCCATTCAGAAAGAGCTTGGAGATAAAGAAGGGAAGACCGGTGAAATTGCGGTTCTTACTGAGAAAATCGAAGCTGCTGGTATGCCGGAACACATCAAGGAAACCGCTTTAAAGGAATTAGATCGTTACGAAAAGGTTCCGACCTCATCAGCTGAGAGTTCCGTGATTCGCAATTACATTGAATGGCTGATTACCATTCCTTGGTCGAAAGCGACAAAGGATGACTTAAACATTCATAAGGCTGAGAAAATCCTTCACCGAGATCATCATGGTCTAGAAAAGGTAAAAGAACGGGTTTTGGAGTACTTAGCAGTTCAACAGTTAACTCAATCACTAAAAGGACCGATTCTTTGTTTAGTCGGGCCTCCAGGTGTAGGGAAAACAAGTCTGGCTAAATCAATTGCCACTTCAATGAATCGTCAATTCGTACGCGTATCATTAGGCGGCGTTCGTGATGAGTCTGAGATTCGCGGCCATCGCAGGACATATGTCGGGGCGATGCCTGGACGTATTATTCAAGGAATGAAAAAAGCGGGTACCGTTAACCCTGTTTTCTTACTTGATGAAATTGATAAAATGTCAAATGATTTCCGCGGTGATCCTTCGGCTGCCATGTTAGAAGTGCTGGACCCGGAACAAAACCATAATTTCAGCGATCATTATATTGAAGAGTCGTATGATTTATCCAAGGTTATGTTTATAGCAACCGCGAATAATCTTGCGACCATTCCAGGACCATTGCGTGATCGGATGGAGATTATTTCAATTGCAGGTTATACTGAAATTGAAAAACTTCATATTGCGAAGGATCACTTGCTGATTCGACAGCTGCAAAATCATGGTCTGCAAAAATCACAGCTTCAAGTCCGCGAAGACGGTTTGATGCAAATTATTCGTTATTATACACGAGAAGCAGGTGTCAGAAGTCTTGAGCGTCAGCTGGCAGCTATTTGCCGAAAAACGGCGAAAATTATTGTTTCAGGTGAGAAAAAGCGTGTAGTTGTCAGTGACAAAAACATAGCTGATTTCTTAGGGAAACCAATTTTTCATTATGGAATGGCTGAAGCAGAAGATCAAATTGGTGTCGCAACCGGCCTCGCTTACACCACGGTTGGCGGGGATACGCTTCAAATCGAAGTCTCTCTATCTCCAGGTAAAGGCAAGCTCGTATTAACGGGTAAGCTTGGCGATGTAATGAAAGAATCTGCTCAAACTGCCTTTAGTGTGGTTCGTTCGAAAACGGAGCAGCTGCATATTGATAAAGATTTCCATGAAAAACAAGATGTTCATATTCATGTTCCTGAGGGAGCAGTTCCAAAGGATGGACCTTCAGCTGGAATAACCATTGCTACAGCATTGATTTCTGCACTAACCGGTCGTCCTATTAGAAAAGAGGTAGGCATGACAGGCGAGATTACATTACGGGGCCGTGTACTTCCAATTGGCGGCTTGAAAGAAAAATCCCTTGCAGCTCATCGAGCAGGGTTGACTAAGCTAATTATTCCAAAGGATAATGAAAAGGATATTGATGATATACCTGAAAGTGTCCGCGACGACTTAGAATTTGTTCTTGTTTCAGAATTAGACGAAGTTCTTGAACATGCATTGGCAGGTGAAAATAAATGAAAGTAACTAGTTCTGACATTGTCATCAGCGCAGTTAAGCCAGAGCAGTATCCGAAAGCACCTATGCCAGAATTCGCATTGGCAGGCAGATCAAATGTCGGAAAATCAAGTTTTATAAATAAGATGATTAACCGCAAAAATCTGGCACGGACGTCTTCAAAACCAGGTAAGACACAAACATTGAATTTCTTCATCATCAATAACATGCTTCACTTTGTCGATGTTCCGGGTTATGGTTATGCGAAAGCTCCAAAAACCGAGCGTGATTCTTGGGGTAAGATGATTGAAACGTATCTCTCTACACGTGAACAGCTAAAAGCTGTAATCATGATTGTTGACTTACGCCATGCACCCTCTAAGGATGATGTAGCGATGTATGAATACTTCAAACACCACGACTTACCGTGTGTGATTGTCGCGACAAAGTCTGATAAGATTCCTAAAGGGAAATGGCAAAAACATCTAAAAGTGGTTCGTGAAACACTTCAAATGGACAAGAGTGATGAACTTCTTCTTTTCTCATCTGAAACCGGACAAGGAAAAGACCAAGCTTGGGGCGTAATTAAGAAATTTATGTAAGTGCCTCAGAAAGAGTGCAGAGAACAAGTTCTCGGCACTCTTTCTTTTGTTTGGATAAAAAAAGCCGTCGATGGTTCTCGACAGCTTGATCGTCTTAGTCTTTTTTACTGATTAGAAAGTAAATTCCGATTGCCAGTAAGACAAATGGCCAGTATTTACCGGGATCGGCTATTCCTGTGTTAGTGATTTGCAGCCAAGACATTATATGGTCATAATAAATGGTGATTAAGGAAATAATAAATAATAATATTCCGGGTAATAAACCAGCATTTGTCTTTCGAGCCTTGAGGATCAGACCCAGTGAAACAAATAGAATAAATATCCCAATATTATTCGGCCATATGTCAAGCACGTTAACAAAATGGAAGTGGAGACCGATACCAAGTAGAAGTACGCCTGGAAGGATTGATTGGGTGTCGCCGCCTGCATAGGCAGGGACTAAAAAGGCAATCCCAATGAGGCAAAGAATGGTCGGCCAATCAAAAAAGCCGGGAAATAGTTCAATTTGCGCCCGCTGCAGCATGAAATACAGGCCGAGACCAAGCAGGATAATACCGGGAAAGGTTCGCGTTGTTTTCATAGAGACCTCCTTGTTAGTTTGATTGCTTGAAGTTCAGAAGTTTATTTGATATGGTACTTTTGTAGCATTTAGAAGGATGTTTTCAATACATCCAGGACGGGAATAACTAGTACAGTAACATGTTAGCATATCAATTCATGAAGTGTTCATAAATTTGTTCTGATTATTAAATAATACATGTTATAATATACAGGGTTTCATTGACTAAAATTTGGGGGTGCAATAAACGGGATGCATATTCTTGCGGTTGGATTAAACTATAAAACGGCCCCTGTTGAAATACGCGAAAAATTATCTTTTGATGAATCGGAACTTCCAGAGGCTATGAAGGCTCTTAAAAATAAGAAAAGTATACTAGAAAACGTAATCGTTTCCACTTGCAATCGGACTGAAATTTATGTAGTAGCTGATCAAATGCATACAGGTCGGTATTATATTAAGGAATTTCTATCTGAATGGTTCAATATGGAGAAGGATGAGTTTGCACCTTATTTATTTATCTATGAAGTAGATGGTGCGATTGAACATTTATTCCAAGTTGCCTGCGGTTTAGACTCTATGGTTCTTGGAGAAACACAAATTCTTGGACAGGTACGTTCAAGCTACATGCTTGCACAGAAAGAAGATACAATTGGGACGGTTTTCAATCACTTATTTAAACAAGCATTGACCGTTGCTAAAAAAGCTCATTCTGAAACGGAGATTAATACGAACGCAGTTTCAGTCAGTTATGCGGCAGTTGAATTGGCTAAGAAAATTTACGGTGAGCTGGATAATAAGAGTGTCTTGGTCATTGGTGCAGGTAAAATGGGTGAACTAGCTGTCCATAACATGCATGGCAGCGGCGTTTCAGATATTACGGTTATTAATCGGACCTTTGAAAAAGCTGTCGAATTAGCGGACAAGGTAACTGGAACAGCTAAGCAGCTTCAAGAGCTTCAATGTGCACTTGTTGAAGCAGATATTGTTATTAGCTCAACTGGGGCAAAGGATTATGTAATTAACAAAGAAATGATGACATTTGTTAATAAAATGCGTAAAGGGCGTCCCATCTTCATGGTAGATATCGCTGTACCACGGGATCTTGATCCTACACTTAGTGAACATGAGAATGTTTTCCTCTATGACATTGATGATCTTGAAGGCATTGTTCAAGCAAACATGGAAGAAAGAAAACATGCTGCAGACAAAATCTCACTGATGATTGAAGCAGAAGCAGTCGAATTTAATCAGTGGGTGAATATGCTTGGTGTAGTACCGGTTATGTCAGCACTTAGAAGTAAGGCGCTTACGATTCAAGCTGATACGATGGAAAGCATTGAACGCAAACTGCCGCATTTAAGTGAACGTGATAAAAAAGTATTAAATAAGCATACCAAGAGTATCATAAATCAAATGCTGAAGGATCCAATCCTTTATGCAAAAGAAATAGCGGACGAGCCAGATGCAAGAGAAGCATTAGACCGCTTCGTGAAAATCTTTCATCTTGAGGAATTACTCGAGGATGAAGCTATGCCGGCTGAACAGAAAAAACAGGCTAAGGTACAGGCGGAGCTAATTCCAACGCCTGTCCGAGCATAATAGAGTTCTTATGATGGAACTGACAATGACGAGAATGCACGAAGCGTCCGTCCTACTATATGCCTTAAGTGTTCTCCTCTATTTTATTGATTTTCTCCATAGTAACCAGAAGGCGAACCGCGCGGCCTTCTGGTTACTTGCTATTGTTTGGCTTTTACAAACTGTGTTTTTGTTTTTATATGTGTTGAAAACAGGACGTTTTCCTGTTTTGACGATATTTGAGGGATTGTACTTCTATGCATGGGTACTGATTACTTTGTCACTTATCATTAATAAGCTTCTGCGAGTAGATTTTACGGTATTTTTTACAAATGTTCTCGGGTTTATGGTTATGGCGATTCATACCTTTGCACCTGTTCAGATAGAATCAGAGGTATTGGCTCAAAAGCTGGTATCTGAATTGCTGCTAATCCATATAACGCTGGGGATTCTATCGTATGGTGCCTTTACGATTTCTGCGGTGTTTTCCTTGTTGTATTTAATTCAATATGATTTACTGAAAAGGAAGAAGTGGGGAAAACGATTAATCCGTCTAGGTGATCTGGCAAAGCTGGAGCATATGTCATATGTGTTAACTGTAATCGGTGTACCAATGCTGCTTTTTTCACTGATTTTAGGGCTGCAATGGGCTTATATTAAGGTTCCAGGGGTACAATGGTTTGACTTCAAAATTGTCGGTTCATTTTTTGTCCTTGTTGTTTATAGTGTGTATTTGTACGTTAAGGTAAGGAAGCATATATACGGAAAAACGTTAGCGTTTTTAAATGTGTGTTCATTTATGAGCGTCTTGATTAATTTTTTCCTGTTCGGCAGTCTTTCGACATTCCATTTTTGGGTTACATAGGAGGAACATATGAGAAAAATTATTGTTGGTTCACGACGGAGTAAGCTTGCAATCACACAGACCAATTGGGTGATTGATCAATTGAAAAAATTAGGCGTTCCTTATGAATTTGAAGTGAAAGAAATCGTAACGAAAGGCGATCAAATCCAAAATGTTACACTTTCTAAAGTGGGCGGAAAAGGATTGTTTGTCAAAGAAATTGAGCAAGCTATGCTTGATAAAGACATTGATATGGCTGTACATAGTATGAAAGATATGCCAGCCGTTTTGCCTGAAGGCTTGACAATTGGTTGTATTCCACCGCGAGAAGATCCGCGTGATGCCCTTATTTCAAAAGGAAATCTAACATTCTCTGAGCTAAAACCTGGAGCGATTGTTGGGACAAGCAGCCTGCGCCGCAGTGCACAATTGTTAGCTGTTCGCCCAGATATCGAAATTAAATGGATCCGTGGTAATATTGATACCCGAATGGATAAATTAAAGAACGAAGAATATGATGCGATTATTTTAGCTGCGGCTGGACTTTCAAGAATGGGCTGGGATTCCAATATTGTAGCCGAATTCCTTGAACCGGAACTATGTCTGCCAGCAGTAGGTCAAGGTGCGCTTTCCATTGAATGCCGTGCAGATGATCAAGACTTACTAAATGAACTGAAAAAATTAACATGTGAAAATACGAAGGTTACAGTCGAAGCAGAACGTGCTTACCTTGATAAAATGGAAGGCGGCTGCCAAGTTCCGATTGCTGGTTTTGCGAAGAAGTTAGAAGACGGAACAGTATCATTAACCGCTTTAGTTGCCTCACCTGATGGAAAAGTGATTTATAAGGAAGTTGTCGAAGGAACAGATCCGAAAGCAATCGGCGTTCAGGCAGCAGAAATAATGAGCGAACAGGGTGCCAAAGATTTGATTGACCGTGTGAAAGCGGAGTTAGATCAGTAATGAGCAACACTGGACCGTTGGACAGCTGCCGTGTCCTGGTCACCCGAGAAAAAGGCCAGTCTGATAGTCTCACTTCCAAAATAAAAGAGTGTGGGGGGATACCGGTTACGGTTCCTCTACTCGGCTTTACATTTCCTGAGTATAAAGAAAAGCTGCTCGAAAAAGCAGCAGAAACAGCAGATTATGATTGGTTGATTCTTACCAGTCATAACGGTGTAGAGTTTTTCTTTCGATTACTAGAGGAAATAGACAGTCCCATTCAGCTGCCGCGTATTGCGGTCATTGGCAAAAAAACAGGAGAAACCCTTGAAAAACATGGCTTCAAAGCTGACTTTATACCGACTGAATTTGTCGCAGAGAACTTCGTGAAGGAATTCATTCCGTTACTAGAAGATGATACGAAGGTACTGCTGCCTAAAGGTAATCGAGCACGCTCAGTTATTGCAAAGGCGATCAAGTCAGCGGGTGCACATTGTGAGGAATTGATTCTCTATGAAACCTATTTTCCTAAAGAAAGCGGTCCAGTAATTGTAGATTTATTAAAGAATCGCAGTCTTGATGTGATTACTTTTACCAGCTCATCAACCGTGGACCACTTTATGGAAATAGTCCATACTCATCAGCTGCAGCCATATCTAGACAGCATCATCATCACTGTCATTGGTCCGATTGCGGAAAAAACAGCATTGAACTATGGGTTGAAGGTAGAGGTTTGTCCAGAACAGTATACAGTTAGCGCCATGATTGACAGCTTAGCGGCCTATCTAATTGACCGAAATAATGAGGAGGAATAAGTGATGAAAGATTTACAGTTTAACCGTCATCGTCGTTTACGTTCAAGTGCAGGCATCCGAGCAATGGTTCGTGAAACCGTACTTCAAAAAGAGGATTTAATTTACCCGATTTTTATCATTGATGGAGAAAACATTAAAAACGAAATTTCTTCTATGCCTGGAATCTATCAACTATCCATGGATAACCTTCGTGCCGAGATGGATGAAGTAGTAGAGCTTGGGATTAAATCAGTGATACTATTTGGCGTTCCTTTCGAGCATGATAAGGATGAACAGGGATCTGGGGCATTTCATCATAATGGCCTCGTTCAGCAAGCGACCCGCCTTGTTAAGGAACTGTATCCTGAGATGATCGTGATTGCTGATGCATGTCTTTGTGAATATACAAGTCATGGTCACTGTGGTCTGGTTGAAGGCGATAAAATTCTTAATGATGCCTCATTAGATTTGCTTGCCAAGACAGCAGTCAGCCAAGCAGAAGCAGGTGCCGATATTATTGCACCATCGAATATGATGGATGGATTTGTTGCAGCTATTCGTGCAGGACTTGATGAAGCAGGTTTTGAAGATATTCCGATTATGTCTTATGCCGTTAAGTATGCATCTGCTTTTTACGGTCCTTTCCGTGACGCTGCGAATGGCGCTCCACAGTTTGGTGACCGGAAAACCTATCAAATGGATCCAGCGAATCGCATGGAAGCTTTCCGTGAAGCAGAATCCGATATCGCTGAAGGCGCTGATTTCTTAATTGTTAAACCTGCTCTTTCGTATATGGATATCATTCGCGATGTAAAAAATACGGTGAAGCTTCCGGTAGTTGCTTACAACGTCAGCGGTGAATATTCAATGGTGAAGGCAGCCGCTATTAACGGTTGGATTGATGAAAAGGCGATTGTATTAGAAATGCTGACAGGCTTCAAACGTGCTGGCGCCGACTTGATCATCACCTATTTTGCAAAGGAAGCAGCTGCTTGGCTGCGAGATGAAAAAAACTAACCTTTCAAAGGAGATCTGAAAATGCGTTCATATGAAAAATCAAAACAAGCTTTTACTGAGGCGAAAGACCTCATGCCTGGCGGGGTGAACAGTCCTGTACGTGCTTTCAAATCGGTTGATATGGATCCGATATTCATGGAACGCGGCAAAGGCTCGAAAATCTATGACATCGATGGCAATGAATATATTGATTATGTTCTTTCATGGGGACCGCTTATTTTAGGTCACGCCAATGATCGCGTGGTTGAGTCAATTAAGAAGGTTGCAGAAACAGGCACGAGTTTCGGGGCATCCACGGTAATTGAAAATGAATTGGCACAGCTTGTCATTGACCGGGTCCCTTCAGTTGAGATGATTCGGATGGTTTCATCAGGAACAGAAGCAACCATGAGTGCACTTCGCGTCGCTCGCGGCTATACAAGCAGAAATAAAATTTTGAAATTTGAAGGCTGCTACCATGGGCATGGCGATTCGTTGCTGATTAAAGCTGGTTCAGGCGTGGCTACGCTTGGATTGCCAGACAGTCCGGGTGTTCCAGAAGGAACAGCGAAAAATACGATCACGGTACCGTATAACGATCTTGCGGCAGTTAAGTATGCATTTGAACAATTTGGTGAAGACATCGCGTGTATCATTGTTGAACCAGTTGCAGGCAACATGGGTCTCGTACCTCCACAGCCTGGCTTCCTTGAGGGACTGAGAGATGTTACAACGCAATATGGCGCCCTGCTAATCTTTGACGAAGTGATGACCGGCTTCCGTGTCGGCTATAATTGCGCACAAGGTTACTACGGAGTTACCCCTGACATGACTTGTTTAGGCAAGGTAATTGGCGGTGGACTTCCAGTAGGAGCATTTGGCGGGAAACGTGAAATCATGGAAAGAGTGGCACCAAGCGGAACCATTTATCAAGCTGGAACCCTTTCTGGAAATCCACTAGCGATGACAGCAGGCTTTGAAACGCTTAGCCAGCTGACTCCTGAAGTATATACAGGATTCCAACGTAAAGGCGACTTGCTTGAAAAAGGCATCAGTGCCGCAGCGGCAAAATATGATATTCCTCATACATTTAACCGCGCAGGTTCCATGATCGGCCTATTCTTTACCAACGAAGAAGTAATCAACTATGAAGGGGCTAAAACCTCTGACTTAGCATTCTTCGGCACATATTACCGAGAAATGGCCGAGCAAGGTATCTACCTGCCGCCATCCCAATTTGAAGGTCTATTCCTCTCAACGGCACATACCGATGAAGACATCGAAAAAACCATAACAGCAGCTGAAAAAGCGTTCTCCAAATTAAGAAAATAACAAAAACCC
>NZ_AJTN02000038.1 GCF_000305495.1 Peribacillus psychrosaccharolyticus ATCC 23296
AATATTATTTAATTGAAGAAAATGTAAATTTGATCATGATAGCAAAAGGAGGGTGGAGCGAACGTGAGGAATGAGTCTTAGGTGAAAAATACTTGAAAGGGGAGGTAACATGAAGAAAAAATGGATATCTACCTTGTTTGTTATTGTATCGCTGCTATTACTAGCTGGATGTGGAGATTCTAAAGAAACTGAAACGAAAAACTCAAAGAAAGAATTTCATTACGCAATGAGTGGAGTCTATAAACCTTTTAATTATAAAGAAAATGGTAAGCTTTCAGGTTTTGATGTAGAGATTGGACAAGCATTAGCCAAAAGAATGGGGATGAAGGCTGTTCCTGTTACCAATCCATAGGAAACAATTATTCAAGGCCTGGAAGCCAAAAAGTATGATGCAATTATTGGTAGTATGACGATTACAGAAGAACGTTCGAAAGCAGTTAATTTTACGGATACGTACTATCGATCTGGTGCTCAAGTTTTTGTTGCTGAAGACAATTCAGCTATAACGTCTGCCGAAAAATTAAAGGGTAAAAAAATAGGTGTTGTTAAGTCTAGTATTTACAGCGACCATGCTCAAACCTTAACAGATAAAGATAAAATTGTTGAATATGATAGTGATATTACCGCTCTTATGGATTTACCTACAGGTCGGCTAGATGCAGTGATCACTGATCAAATGGTTGGGTTCCGAGTTATGAAGGAAGATGCTATTAAGATAAAAGATATAGGCGAACCACTTTCTCAAGATGACCAAGCGGTTGCTGTCCGAAAAGAGGATAAAGAATTACTCGAAAAAATTAATGCGGCTCTCGCTGAAATAATTGAAGATGGTACGTATGAAAAAATTAGTGAAAAATGGTTCGGTCGCAATATTCTTGAAGAATAAAACAGCACAAAAGCGGGGAGGTTGATCGCTATGATACAAATATTTCTTAACACCTACGAAGTTTTTCTCCAAGCTGCTTTTCTAACATTTAAATTAACCCTTACCTCCTTATTATTAGGGTCGATCATTGGTTTGGTATTTGCTTTTTTTCGAATTTCGTCGAGTAAATGGTTGAACGCTCTAGCATCAATCTATATAGGAATAATTCGGGGTACACCTTTAATTGTTCAAATCGCGATTTTATATTTTGGCATTGCTTCTATTATTACACTTTCTCAATTCTGGGCAGGAGCTTTGGCATTAGCGGTTCATAATGGTGCGTATATCGCAGAAGTTTTCCGAGGATCGATTCAATCCGTTGATCGGGGGCAAATGGAGGCAGGTCGTTCGCTGGGCATGAGTTATGCTCAGACCATGAAGGAAATCATTTTACCGCAAGCATTTAAACGTTCGATTCCGCCGCTTGGCAACCAATTTATCATTGGGTTGAAAGACTCATCCTTGGTTGCCTATGTAGGAATGGCTGAATTATGGGGATCTGGATTAAGCGAAGCAGCGGCTAATTATCGACAATTAGAAACGTATATTGTAATTGGTTTATATTACCTAGTTATGGTACTGTTCATATCTTTTATCTTACGTAAAGTAGAATCAAGGCTGGATGTTGATTCTGTACCAAAGGAACGGTTTATTAAGAAGGAAAATGTCCAAGCATTATAATTTCATAGTGTAAAAAACGTGTAATGTGTTGGAAGTTCTCAACAGTTTTACACGTTTTTTTGTCTTTTAAAAAAGCAGCTTAATAATGGTTTCGAAAATCAAGGTTTAAAAAAGAATGTTATATGGGGGAATGGCCAATCATTACCTGGAGTTTTTCATACTATAAAACAACTGAGGCTCAGGCGCGGGAGGTGGATGAGATGCCAGATAAGGATGAAATAGATTTAATAATTAATCTAGATCACCTGCCTTTTCCTGAAAGATATATATATAGTTCAAGTTCTTCTGTTCTTAATGAAAAACAAAAATCTAGAACAAAAAGGAAAAAGAAACAAAAAAAACACGGGAAATCAAGGATGATATTTGTGGACACATAAGGCAAAAATGCAATGGGAAAGCAGAAGAATACTGGCGTTCTATTGGTTTAGATCCTCTTCCGTCCGGGTCTGTAACTGTTTTAAATTCTAGTGGTTACAAGATGACAGTGAGGGCAGATACAAATGGAAATGGTAACGCAGATATAGTTTTATTTAGCTTAACTGAAAGGGACCAGTCTAAATCGGTTACTTTAGATTCAATAGCTAAAATAGAGGTAACTTGTGAAGGGGATAGTAGTCAAATTTGCCACGGGATGTACAGTCTTCTTATTGCGTACCCAAAAGATATTTGTAAATGAGGTTGTCCAAAATGAAAAATCCGCAACTGTCCAAACATTTTGGTTAGAAAGACATAGCATTATATAGAAACGACAATCCAGGAGGGAAAAGAACATGGCTCAAATAGGAAGTTGTAATGGTGAACAATTAGTCGGTGTAAATGATTCGGTGTGTCTCACACTTGAATTAGATGATGCAGTGGCCCCCACAGTAGTATGGACAGATGTGACGCCTTATGTGATTAATGGAACAATTATGATCGAAAATAATGGGATCGTAGGAGTTGGTCAAGACGCAGCATTATCAGTAAATGGAACGGCGATAGCAGATTTTGTAGTTGTTCCGGGTGAAGCTCGTTCTATTACATTAGATAATATAAATTCTATTTCACTTTTAGGATCAGGTGGAGAAGCAGGCGCATCTTCCAGTGTAAATGTTGCTTTTTCTCTAAATTACAAATTCTAGTTTTAAAAGAGGATGAATGAGTCAGCCTCTTTTAATTTACCCATTTTAAATAATTCTTAGGGGGAAAGTTTTCGTAAATAATGTAGAGGAAAAATTTCAAGGGTAGTGATTTATATGTGCGCGCGTATTAAATCATCTTGCTGCGATCCGTTGGGACCAACAGGGCCAACAGGAGAAACGGGGGCAACGGGGCCGACTGGTGTGACGGGAATAACTGGGGCAACTGGAGCAACGGGAATAACTGGAGCAACGGGAATAACTGGAGCAACAGGAGTAACTGGGGCAACGGGAATAACTGGAGCAACGGGAATAACTGGAACAACAGGAGTAACGGGAATAACTGGGGCAACGGGAATAACTGGAGCAACAGGAGTAACTGGGGCAACGGGAATAACTGGGGCAACAGGAGCAACTGGGATAACAGGAATAACGGGAGCAACAGGTGCAACTGGGGTAACAGGAATAACGGGAGCAACGGGAGTGACCGGGGCAACAGGAGTGACCGGGGTAACCGGAGTAACGGGAGTAACCGGAGTGACCGGAGCAACAGGAGTGACCGGGGTAACCGGAACAACCGGAACAACCGGAACAACCGGCCCAATCGTTACGGCAAATTCTATGTACGCATCTAATACGACTGGTTCTACAATTTTAGTTATACTCGGAGGCACACTCATTCCTCTTCCAAGTAATCAAAGTTTAGGTACTTTTACGGTTAATGGAGCTAATACTGTTTTTACTGTTCCTGTAACAGGTCGTTATTACTTGACCTATCAAATAAATCCCACTGCTTCACTTCTTGCGGGCTCTAGATTGTTATTAAATGGGTCGACTCCAATACCTAGTTCTATAATTACCCCAGCCCTTTCTATATCTAGTTATAATAATGATGTGTTTGCTAATTTAACGGCTGGTGATACGATTTCACTTCAGCTTTATGGACTAATAGCAACAGTAACTTTGACAGGTGGAGGATCCTTAGGTGCTGCGTTATCAATCATTCGCTTAAATTAATGGATGAACTAACGAGCATTAAATATTCTTCCGTATATACCACCTGCATTTTGCAGGTGTTGTTCTTATAAGGAAATAGTTCTTTATTTACACTGTATTTATTTGGTAAAATAAAAATAAAAAGCTGGGAGTACAATTTTGATTAGAAAACTAAGAGCTGGTGAGCTTCCTCCAATGCATTTATTATTATTAGCGGATCCATCCCCCAAAATAGTGAGGGACTATATCTCTAGGGGAGAATGTTTTATTGCTGAAGAAGGAAATCAAATAATTGGTATTTATGTACTTCTGCCTACAAGACCTGAAACGGTAGAGTTAGTAAATGTTGCTGTTGATGAAGTGCATCAGGGCAAAGGGGTAGGAAAACAATTAGTACTAGATGCGGTTAACACAGCCAAGAAAAATGGCTATAAAACGATTGAAATGGGGACAGGGAATTCTAGTATAGGTCCACTCGCTCTCTATCAAAAATGCGGTTTTAGAATAACGGGTGTTGATTTAGACTTTTTTACAAACCATTACGCAGAAGAGATCATTGAAAATGGTATTCTGTGCAGAGATATGATTCGACTCTCACAAGCGTTATAAAAAATTTGTACATATTTCGTTTAATGGACGATTATAGTTAGTTAGCATAGGAGGGGAGAAGATTGACTTTTAGTGCAAAAACCCTTAGAGGGAAATTGATTTTTTTGCTGTTTATCAACGTCCTGTCTATGGTTTTGTATTTTCCCTCTGGAATACTAGCGTATCTTCAACTTTCACTAGTTTTTTTAATGCTGCTGTTAGTGTTTATTCATTTCACATTAAGAATAGACGAGGGCTTGATTACCTACCAAGTACTCTTCCTTTCCCTAGTTATTTGGAAAAAAGAACTTAATCCTCAACAGATGAAACAACTAACGTTTAAACGAGTTGGGTGGTCCACTCAATGTGCGCTAATACAAACTAAACATATACTCAATCTTCGAATCATTCATTTTACGCCAGAAGATGTGTTTCAAGAATTAGCTTTGTTCAACCAACGAAATAGTATACCAATAAACAAAAGCAAAGATTATTCACTTTTAGAGAAAGTAGAAAAAGGGAGTGGGTAAATGAAATTGCCGGTTCAAGTACTACAGTGGGTGATCTCCTCAGTAGATTCTAGAGCAACTATAGAAGATATCCACCGTTTACCTGGGAGTACTTCTTCAGATGTCTATAGTGTTTCCCTAGGAATTCAAGGAGAGATACGTGAATATGTACTGCGTCGATTTACGAATCGTAGTTGGCTTGAAGAGGAGCCGGATCTTGCAAAACACGAAGCAGAAAGTCTTCGAATAGCTTCCAAAACTAGGACGAATACTCCTGCCATCATTGCTTATGATGAAACGGGAGATATTTGTGGAATCTCTTCAGTCTTAATGACAAAGGTTGAAGGGGAGGTTGATTTATTGCCTGGAATTAAGATGGATGATTGGATAGATGAGCTGGCAAAAACCTTAGCGGCAATTCATACCGTGGAAGCAGCCGAGTTTGCTTGGAACTATTTTTCTTATAATGATATAAAGACCATAAATATTCCGAAGTGGTCGAGTCAACCTTTACTATGGAAAAAGCTGTTGGAAATTGTGAGAGGACAGCGGCCAGAAACTAAGCTTTGTTTTATACACCGGGATTATCACCCAACAAATGTTTTATGGAAAAACGGGAAAATCAGCGGTGTTGTAGATTGGGTTAATGCTTGCAGGGGGCCAGCGGGTATTGATGTTGGACACTGCCGCCTGAATCTGGCAAGGCTGTATGGTATTGCTTCTGCGGATGCGTTCTTGACTGCTTACCAAAGTTATGGTGGTTCGGACTTTACGTATGATCCATTTTGGGATTTGGTTTCCCTAGTAGATGGCGGCCCGCCAGAAGTATATGCAGGATGGCCGGTATTTGGTGTTAATGACTTGACTAACGATGTGATCGTTGAACGAACTGACCAGTTCTTAATAAGCCTTATGAATCGATTTTAATTTATGCAAGGAGAACTGTGTATGAAAAACACAAGCTGTGCGTTAACAGCCTGTGTTTTCATCAGATTCACCTCAACGTTTTTTCCTTCGCGCTCTTTCAATTTCAACGTCATAGACGTATCCTAACCTGCGGTGATTAATTACGTCTTTCGGTGTAGTATCCCATGGGAACATTCGGTCCGTATAGTTTTGTCCATATGGTCCGCCTTTTCTTGGTTCGTAACTTTTTTCGGGGTGAATAATTTGCCACATAGCCCACAACCGGTCAACATTTGCATGATGTAAAAAGAAAACGGGATCGTTTGGGGCAGTGGGGACATAGCCCATGTGACCACCAACCCAACCGTGAACTCGATTATGAAGTTGAGGACCATTTATAAACCCTTCCAGTTGATTTCGAAAACTGGGTTTACTGGTCATATCCCAAGATGGGGTATCGTATGGAGTGACTAATAACACGTTGCGTACATCTTCTCGAGTCGGTAAGGTTAAGGATTGATCACTACCTCGGAAATTACGTTTTAAGCTGCCTGCAAGACTTCCATCTTCATCTAATACTTCCCATTTTCCTGCTGCAAAAGGACCGCTCTCTACAATGAAGTCATTATCAGGATTCCCGTTTCCTCCCATAAAATCATTTCTCCAAATAGGCGAATTAGTAGGATCTTTTAACGCAGCATCTGTAGCCCAATCCCAGTAAGGAAGAACGATATTCGGAGAAATTTTCTGGAGATCCGATTCAAAACGTAATAGAAATTCTCTATGCCATGGTAAAAAGGCTGGGCCCATATGAGCAGCATTGCGGTGACTACTATCCCGAACAGGTGAATCCTTTTGATTCGGTTGAGATCTGCTCGAGCTGCCATGACTCATGGAAAGAGCACGGGTATTAGTTGTTGGTGAAGTTTGGTCCTCTGTCATTGAATTTTCATTTTCTCTCGGCGGTGTTTGGAATTTCCCACCTGCTGTATGCCATGCTACATAACGATCATAAACACCTATTTCTTTCAATTTCAAAACAGCGGATACATACTCTCTTTTCTCTTTATCGGTAAGGTAAATAACATTTTTTCTAACTTTATACTTAGCTGACATGTAAGGTATCTCCTTTAGAGTCTGTCTAGTTGCTAAACGGAACTTAAGATATACTAAGCAACTGGACGATAAATGAACTAGTACATCAGCGGAAATGAGGAAAAATAGGCAGTGAACTTACAGGGGAAAATATACAGAAAAAGGGAACAACCACCTCATTAAGGAAATGGGGTGGTTGATGATTTGCTGTTTATACGGATAAGATCCTGATATCTGTGAAAGATTGGTTAAACAATTCACTGCTTAGAAGGAGTGTACCTAAAACATCTCGTTCATCTTCCGCTTTAATTACCTCTACTAGAATAGTCGAGGAGCCATTCTTTACCGTTACTTTATATTCGTTCATTAAATCACCGCCTAAAAAGATTATTGTTGTATTATAAACGATATTCGGTAATCGTTACATCTCTTTAGGAAGAATTTCTGAGTTATTTAACTTCTTCCAAACAAAAAAGAAGAGAAGAAAAATCACTAGCTTTTTCTCGCTGCCAGTATTCCGAGGCACGATTGGTATAGTCGTCGGCAAACACGATACCTGCGTTCATTAATTCATCCCCAAAATGAGTAGTACCTAACTCCTTTATCTCGTATAGTTTTTCAGGGTTTAACCCTTTTAACTTCAGGCGGCAGTAATAATCATTGGGTCTTGAAAGGACTTGATAATAGCCAATAAGTGCTTGAGTTTGATCAGGCGATACTACCATCCAAGCTGTTTCATTCGTTTCGAATGGGGTTACTAGCCGATAAAAGCGTCCCGTTCTGATTAACTCACGATATTGTTTGAAAAAAGAAACTTGTTGTGTAATGATTTCTTTTTCTTCTGTGGTTAATTTTGTGACATCAAGCTCGTACCCAAACGTTCCAAAGAAGGCAACATTTGCCCGGGTTTCAAGCGGAGTAATCCTGCCAACCTGATGGTTGGGAACGGCAGAAATATGGCTGCCAATCGAATTAAGCGGATAAACTAACGATGCCCCATACTGTATTTTTAAGCGTTCAATGGCATCGGTGTTATCACTTGCCCAACCTTGTGGGGCATAATACAACATTCCAGGATCAAATCGCCCGCCGCCTCCCGCACAAGATTCGAATAGTATTTCGGGATACTTAACGATAAGTCGGTCATACAGGGAATAGACGCCTAGTATATAGCGATGACTAACTTCACCTTGCTGATCTTGTCCTAATTGATCGGAATACACCTCTGTCATAAAACGATTCATATCCCACTTTATATAGGATATCTTTGATTCTCCTAAAATTTTATCCATTAATTTAAATACATAATCTACTACTTCACTTCTAGTAAAATCTAAAATAAATTGATTACGGCCGTGGGAAGGGGCCCGATAAGGCGTCGCAATCATCCAATCTGGATGCTCAGATAAGATCGTTGTATTTCTAGACACCATCTCAGGCTCAAACCACAAGCCGAATTTCATTCCTAACTGTTCTACTTTTTCAGATAATCCTTTTATTCCATGAGGAAGCTTGTTTTTGTTTTCATACCAATCTCCTAATGAACTTGTATCATCATGACGTTCACCAAACCAGCCGTCATCAAGCACAAACAGTTCGATTCCCAGGCGACTTGCAGAGTCGGCAATCGTAAGTATTTTTTCTTCATTAAAATCAAAATAGGTTGCTTCCCAATTGTTTATTACTATTGGCCGGACTCTATCACGCCAATACCCCCGAACCAAACGAGTTTTATATAAATCATGGTAAACTTGGCTCATCCCGTTTAAGCCTTGATCGGAGTAGACCATCACGCATTCTGGCGTTTGAAAATCTTCGCCGGGGTGGAGCTTCCACTTAAACTGAAACGGATTAATTCCCATCATGACCCTGGATACATGATAACTGTCTACTTCGACTTGGGCTAGAAAATTTCCGCTGTAGACTAAACTAAAACCATAGACGTCACCTGTATGCTCCGTGGTTTCTGGCCTTTTTAAGGCAATGAAGGGATTATGGGTATGACTACTAGCCCCTCTTGCACTATAAACTGTCTGAATCCCTTTGGAGATTTTTGACGTTTCAATATGTGTCTCCCGAGCCCATGCACCCGTAAGATGGACCAGTTCAAAGTCATTATCGGGGAAATCTACACTTGTGCTCATCACATTTTCAAGGAAAAAAGCATCTTTCCCATTGTTGATAAATCTTGAATTTCGACAGATTACTGCTCGGTTTGAAAAGATGGTATAGCTTAGAATCAGTGTTCCTTTTAATATAGGATCAACTAAGGTGATTTCTAGAGTTTCTGCTTCTTCGGGATTCTCCACATAGGTAGCTGGTAACAGATGTAGAGGAGGTTTTCCAGGTATAACTTGATACGTTTCATATTGGAAGTTGGAAATCCGGCTTCCGTTTTGAGTAAGTATTTCGTGTGCAGGGTATCGGTAATCGGAGGTACCAAAGCTTGGGTATTCTTGTTTGATATGTTCAAAAGAAGAAGTATGATCACTTTCAAATAAATTGCATGAAGGACGAATCTCACGTTCAATTAACTGGTGAAAGGAGTCTCGATGAGTAATTTTTTCCCGTAATACAGATGCTCAAGCTGCTTGGATTTCTCCAGCACTCTGAAAATATAGCTGACATGGTCATTAAATAAATGAAATTCTTTTGTTTCATGATTCACTTTAATCGTCATTGCTGCACCTCTTTCAGATTGATGAAACTATGTTAATGAACCAATCGAGGAAGATGTCACTCAGCTGTACGGCACCTAAATTGTACCAATTATATGAATAGTATTCAATAAACAAAACTAATCGATAAACCCAAATACCTGGTGAGTATAAGCGAATGGAATCGAAATAGTAGATTTACCGATCAAAAAACAGTAAACTGTTGTAAGGGTTTACAAAACTTTTAAAAAATACTTAGAGAAGAGGAAAGAAAATGGTCTATCAAGCGGCGTCGAATCGTTATGAAACGATGAAATATAATCGGTGTGGACAATCAGGTCTGAAATTGCCAGCGATATCATTAGGGTTATGGCATAATTTTGGTGGTGTCGATACATTTGAAAATGGTAGAGACATGTTGAGAAAGGCGTTTGATTTAGGAATCACGCATTTTGATTTAGCCAATAATTATGGCCCGCCTGCTGGTTCAGCTGAAGAAATGTTCGGGAAAATCTTACAGACAGATTTTGCTCCTTATCGAGATGAGATGATTATATCGTCTAAAGCTGGCTATTATATGTGGCCAGGCCCTTATGGGGAATGGGGCTCTAAAAAATATCTAACCGCAAGTATTGATCAAAGCCTAAAGCGTATGGGGCTTGATTATGTTGATATTTTTTACTCTCACCGACCAGATCCGAATACCCCGCTGGAAGAGACTATGGGAGCATTGGATTCAATTGTTCGCCAAGGTAAGGCATTGTATGTAGGGATTTCCAGTTATGATGCGGAACAAACAAAAGAAGCCGTTGAGATTTTGACTAGCTTAGGCACACCGTTAGTCATTCATCAGCCAAACTACTCTATGTTGAACAGATGGGTCGAGGATGGGCTGCAAGATGTCCTGCATGAAAGCGGTACAGGCTCGATAGCGTTTTGTCCATTGGCACAAGGTTTATTAACGAACAAATATTTATCAGGAGTTCCTGAAGGTTCACGAGCATCAAAACCATCAGGTGCATTAGCTGAAGAAGCGATAACAGATGATGTGATTTCAAAGATTTCTGCATTGAATCATATAGCACGTGAACGAAATCAAAGCTTGGCGCAGATGGCTCTTGCTTGGGTCCTGCGTGAAGGACGTGTTACCTCCGCATTAATTGGAGCAAGTAAAGTTAGTCAGATTGAAGAAAACGTAGCTGCTTTAAATAATTTGAGTTTTACCTCAGAAGAACTTGAGGGAATTGAAAGAATCCTTTCGCAGTCTTAATGAAAATAACCCGTATGTATGGCCTTGTGTCTCTTGTTTAGTCAGACACAAAACCTGCTACGGGTTTTTTATGATTTGCAGGTTGTCACTGACGAATCAACTCATATTACTCAGTTTTGTCAGTTTCCTTATTTGCTTTACTTGTATAAGGTTTAGCACTTTTTGCTTTGTTAGCTCCAGCTTTCCATCTATTCCAACCTTTACTTCCCGTTCCACGACCAGTTCCGCCAGTTGGTTTCTTTGCTTTAGCTTTTCCCATAAAATCACTCCATTTGTGTTGTTACTCTGTATATTGTTGGTTAGCATTATCTCTTTATGGCGTGCTTACATGTTCTAAGCATGTTGAAATATACTGCAGCTTATTCAATATGTACAGAATTTTATTCTTAAGGTTTCATTATATCACTGTTTATGCACAGTCCCAATAAAACGATGAAAAGGTCTGCAGATTAATAGACATTTTGCTTCGGCTTTGTCAGCCATAGGTTGATACCGATTTTATGACATATGGTTACATAATGCATAAGAGTTATTAAAACAGCACCAGTATTCATGCCAATTATAATTCCTTCCATGTTGAACGCCGGCTGTGAACCAAGAATGAACATTAGAATAAATGAAACAATATGCGACCATACAGTGTGAACAAATGCATCTTTTACTAAACCTAATCCAATTAAATAGGCTTGCATTGGAATGATAAAAAAGTGAAAGAGAAAATAGGGACATAATAATTTTAAGTATAGAGAAGCGGATGTAGAAGAAAAAAGAAGTGACGTTAAAGGTTACCGCAAAAAAGTAAATAATAACAACTGCAGGGACGCCATAAAGGATCGTAACCGATATGGATTTCTGTAAGAGGTCGCGAAGTTTCTCTTTATCTCTCTTGTTATAAGCCTCAGACACGTTGGGAATCAGCATAATCATTAAGGAATGTGCAATAAAAGCAGGGAAAAAACCAATCGTCATCGCCACCCCCGTCAACATTCCGAAATGCTCAGTTGCTAAAACGGCTCCAAAACCGGCGGAGAGTAAAGCAGCATGAATTAGAAAAGGCTGGATGGCATTAGTAATGGCATGAAAAATTCTCAAACCCATTGTGGGTAACGATACCTCAAGCAGTTTTTTTCGTGCTTCTTTTCCTGATGAAAGGGTGTGTGAGCTTCTTTTCATTACTCGTAAATGAACCATAAATAGGCTGAATAAGTAGATAAATACTAAGAATTCACTCCCAATTAATACATAGAAAGACATGAGTAAAGAGTCCTTTTGGTTATACTGAAATAATGTAAAAACTAGAAGCAGCAAACCAAATTGAAATATTTTTTTAAAAAAGTTCGATAACGCAATCTTACTTATTTGCTGAACACCCATAAAATACCCTCTCGCGATGGATGAGAAAGCCACGATGGGGATTAAACCAACAAACAGCCATTTTATATGTGGGTGATATCGATCCATTAATGGCAAAAAGGTAAGAATAATCGGCATAATTGCACAGATAACCAAGCCCACGACGGCAGCCATTTTTAATGCATGAATAAGTAAATTGAAATGCAGGGATGGTTTGTTTTCTGCAACAAATTTAGAAACGGAAATATGTAATTCCAGACTCGCAAGCACATAGATCAAGAAGAAAATGGGCAAAAGTGACATGTATTGCCCCATGCCTTCTTCATGTAATTCACGGGCAAGAATCATATTTATCAGAAATTCGATACATTCTCCGAAAAAAGCGGCAATAACCAAAATAATCGTCCCTTTGTAGAACCCCCGCATTGGCAACTCTCCTCCTCGGTGTTTATATAAGGTATGAGACAGGCAGTGGAATATTCATTGTTGTCTCAACCTTTTTATAATGATTGAGAGTTAAATAATTAGAATATACAAAAGGATACTAGAAAAGATAATGCCTTATTACGGGTTAAAAAGTAAATATATAACAATAAAGTGATATATTTGTACGTTACATAAATATACTATATAATAGGAA
>NZ_AJTN02000037.1 GCF_000305495.1 Peribacillus psychrosaccharolyticus ATCC 23296
CTTTGAATGACGGATCGAAACGACCAATAAGCAAGGAGCCGTAACTGGACAAAACCGTTTTAAAAACATGCAAAAAATCTTCTTATTATCTAGTTTTGAAGGAACAACGTTCCTTTATAGTCTGGTAATGATGGCGAAGAGGCCACACCCGTTCCCATTCCGAACACGGAAGTTAAGCTCTTCAGCGCCGATGGTAGTTGGGGGTCTCCCCCTGTGAGAGTAGGACATTGCCAGGCAACAAGAAAGAAAAGATCAGCTGCAGAGCTGGTCTTTTTTTGTGTTTTTTTTCTGAAAAGATAGCGATCCATTTTTAAAAACCTACTTAAAATACGATGCCCTATGGGGTATTTTTGTACTCAAAATAGCGCCCAGACGGGAATAAGCAGTCTCTAGACGGGATTACGGCCATCCTAGACGGGATTACGGCCATCCTAGACGAGAATATGGTCTCTCTAGACGGGATTAATGGCCGGAATAACAGATAAACAGAGAAAATACCCCCCATGGAAGTTTAGTCACCAGGTCTTCGTAAAAAGTGTATCCTAAGAAATAGTCCTAAAGATCAGCGACCCATTTTCAAAAACCAATAAACCATGATACCCAAAGGAGTATTAACCACTCGAAAATAGTGTCCAGACGGGATTAACAACTAGAGCGGAAAAAGGAGAGTAACTCCCCCCATAGAAACTTAGGAGTCAGCAGGTTTTTTAACACACATTGAGTATCGGAACAGGCTTAATGAGTTTATTTTTTTTTGTTTAGTACTTGGTTCAGCCATTGTTTATTCTTTATATACCAGTCAATGGTTTGGCGAATTCCAGTTTCAAAGGTATATGTTGGTTTCCAGCCTAATTGTTCAAGTTTAGTTGGATCAATTGCGTAGCGTTTATCATGTCCTAGACGGTCTTCGACGTGTTCAATTAACTTCTCGGATTTTCCGATGGTATGGATGATGGTTCTAACGACGTCTAAATTTGTTTTTTCGTTATGCCCGCCTATATTGTAGACTTCGCCATTGATTCCTTTATGAAGAATTGCATCAATAGCTGTACAATGATCGTATACATGCAGCCAGTCTCGTATGTTTTGGCCGTTCCCGTAAATGGGTACTTTTTTATCATTGAGAATCTTGGATATGGTTAGTGGAATTAGTTTTTCTGGAAATTGAAATGGACCGTAATTATTTGAGCATCTGGTTATATTTACTGGTAATTGATAGGTTTCTGCATAGGCGCGAACGAGTAAATCGGAGGATGCTTTGCTGGCACTATAAGGGCTGTTTGGTTGTAATGGCGTTGTTTCAGTAAAAAAATTTGTTTTATCAAAATCTAATTCTCCATATACTTCGTCCGTGGAGATATGAATGAATTTAGAGATTTTCGTCTGTTTTGCTGCTTGCAATAAGTTCTGTGTACCAAGTACGTTGGTTAAAATAAACTGTTCGGGATTAGCAATGGAGCGGTCCACATGGCTTTCTGCAGCAAAGTGGATGACATAGTCGAACTCTTTTTCTATGCATAGATTACTTAATTGTTCCTTATCTGTGATATCTATATGGGTAAAATGATAGTTTGGAAGATTTTCGACTTCTTGATGCTTCGTTAACTCGCCTGCATACGTTAATGCATCAAGATTAACTACTTCATATTCGGGATATTTATTTAGTATATAGTGGACGAAATTCCCTCCAATAAATCCTGCACCACCAGTAATAAGGATTTTTTTCTTCACCATTTTATTTCACCTCATCATTCAATTCCGTTAAATAACGTGCGAGTGCGTCCTGCCAATTGGGAAGGGGGCTAAAGCCATTTTCTATTAGTTTTGCTTTTGATAGACGGGAATTCTTGGGACGTTTTGCTTTAGTAGGGAATTCCTCACTTGTAATGGGGTGGACAGAAACAGAGCGATTATCTAGTTTGAATAATTCTTCTGCAAAATCTGACCAGCTGCATACTCCAGAATTGGCAGCATGATATATTCCATATTGCTCTGTTTGAATCATATCAAGTAATAGGATGGACAAATCCCTCGTGTATGTTGGAGCACCGATTTGATCACCTACTACACGAACTACTGGTTGTGATTCGGCCAGTTTACGCATCGTTTTAATAAAGTTACTGCCGTTAATACCGAAAACCCATGAAATTCGCACAATAAAAAAGTGAGATAACATGGTTTCAATTATTTGTTCGCCTTTATATTTTGTTTTTCCATAGTATCCTATTGGATTGGGTTGATCTGACTCTGTAAAGGCATTAGTTCCTTTTCCATCAAACACATAGTCGGTGCTAAGATAAACAAACTTTGCACCCGTTTCTTTTGCTGCTTCAGCTAGATATCTTGTTCCGTTTACATTCACATCGTAACATCGTTCCTTATCATCTTCAGCAAGATCTACAGATGTATAAGCAGCACAATGAATAATAGCGTCAGGGTTTAGTTGAGTAATATAGGCTCGAACATTTTGTTCATTGGTGATATCTAAATCCTTTGATCCTGTTCCATACATCTGGAAACCTCTTTGTTTTCCTTCTCGAACTACATCGTAACCAAGCTGCCCCGTATATCCAGTGACAACTATTTTCATTCTATTTCACCAAAATGATGTCGAGCATTTTTTAATAGTGGAGCCTCTTCATCTTTTTTAGCTAATATCGGAGTGACATGGCCGGGCCATTTAATATCGAGTGCAGGATCATTCCAAAGAATTCCGTAGTCATGTTCTTTTGAATAAAGTTCGTCTACTTTATATTGAACTTCTGTATCAGCAATTAACGTCATAAACCCATGAGCAAAACCCTTAGGAACGAGTAATTGCTTTTTATTATCTGCACTGAGTTCTATGCCAACCCATTTAGTGTATGTTGGGCTGTGTTTACGGATGTCCACTGCTACATCAAAAATTGCACCTTTGGTACAACGAACAAGCTTTGACTGAGCTTTTGGATTTAGCTGATAATGCAATCCACGAACGGTTCCTTCCTTTTCTGAAAAGGAATGATTGTCTTGTACGAAGTGAAGGGAGAGTCCAGCTTTTTTAAGCGTCTCTTCGTTATATGTCTCCATAAACCAGCCGCGACTGTCCCCGAAAACGGAAGGAGTAAGTATGAACACTCCATCTAGTATGGTTTTGATGATTTCCATCTGACACCTCTTCTTTATTTTGCAAATGGTTTTTGATCAGCAATTCGAATTAGGTACTGACCATATTGATTCTTCTTTAGAGGGGCAGCTAATTCGAGTAAGTTATCTTTAGTAATATACCCCTGGTTATAAGCGATTTCTTCAATGCAGGCTATTTTCATACTTTGGATCTTTTCAATGGTCTCAATAAATTGCGAAGCCTCTAGTAAGGATTCGTGTGTTCCTGTATCTAACCAAGCAAATCCTCTTCCTAATATTTCGACATGCAGGTTCCCATGGTCTAGATAGGCTTGATTAATATCCGTAATTTCAAGTTCACCGCGAGCAGAGGGCTTTATTTTTTTTGCTAGATCAACAACGGAGTTATCATAAAAATATAACCCGGTTACCGCATAGTTTGATTTAGGAGTAATCGGTTTTTCTTCGAGTGAAATTGCTCGAGCGTGTTCATCAAATTCTACCACTCCAAATCGCTCGGGATCATGTACATAATAACCAAATACCGTGGCGCCATCTTTTCTGCTGGCTGCCTTCCTCAGTTTATCTGTCAGCCCATGACCGTAGAAAACATTATCACCCAAAACTAGTGCCACATCTTCTTCACCAATAAATTTTTCTCCAATAAGGAATGCTTGCGCAAGGCCGCCAGGATATTCTTGTTCTTCATAATTAATGTACAAGCCTAAATGAGAGCCGTCGTTGAACAGCTGTTTGAAACGTCCTATATCCTGAGGGGTGGAAATAATTAAGATTTCTCGGATCCCGGCAAGCATAAGAACAGATAATGGGTAATAAATCATTGGTTTATCATAAATAGGCAGTAACTGCTTGGACATTCCTTTTGTGAGAGGATATAATCTAGTCCCGCTGCCTCCGGCTAAAATGATTCCTTTCATAGTAACACCTCTGGTTTAGTTGCTTTTGTGAATACATAGTGATGATGCTCTATCATATGTTTTTCTTTTCAAATGGTGATGAGGAAGAAAGTAATATTGGGATTGTGCATAGAAAAAAATCCTCACAGAAGATGTGAGAATCATTATTTAAACTTTTTCAGCAACGATTAAAAACTGATAGATGAAAGCATCTGTAGCCAGTGAATCAGTATCTAGCCCAAAGGCTTTTCCAATCGGTCCTAGATTTGCAGCGAGTAGATGGTCAGCTTCGGAATAGCCAATCGTTGTACCAGATAGTATTTTTATGACTAAGTTTTCTGGGAACAGCGTGTGTAAGGTTTTGCGCGTGAAAAAACGTAAATGAGTTCGATCTAATAAACCTGCATCTCTATATGAGAAGTCAGCTTGCATTAGTTCTTTTATAATTTCTATATTTGCAATATTCGGTAAAGAAATAACAAGTTGACCACCGTCATTCAACAAAGCGGTTAGATCTTTTACAATTTTCCAGGGATCGCGTAAATGTTCTAAAACATCCGCACACACGATGCAATCAAATGTACCCAATTTAGACAAGTCAAAATCTTCAACATCAGCTGAATAGACGGTATCTAGATTATGTTTGGCAAATTCTGCTAAATTAGAATCAACTTCAATTCCAATTACTTCACAATTATATTTTTCTTTTAAATCAATGGCCATTGCACCCATTCCGCAACCAAGTTCCAGGACTCTTTTTGAATGAGTAGGGATTAAATTAAGTACTTCTGGTCGAGAAAATGTATAGGAGTTTGCATTGAATCCCCATTTTTCGTAAAGCTTGCTTTTGTTCGTGTACATTAACTGATTAAAATTAATCGAACTATTTTTGAAGGTAACACTTCCGTAATGATGAACATATGAATCTTGTGCTATATAGAGCTCATATCCCTCACGAAGTGCACGCATGCATAAATCATCATCTTCGTAGTTACCTATTCCAAAAGATTCATCAAACAATCCTATTTCGTCTAAAACTTTCTTTTTGCATGCTAAAGCGAATCCTACTAATCTTAAGACTTTTTTCTTCTCGCCTATTCTCTCTTTAACATAGTCAGCAGCAAAATCCTCTAATCCTTCTAGTGTATCTTGATTATAAGTTACAGAAATACGTTGGTTACCAGAAATATTATTGGAAACTGGTCCTACAATACCAATTTTATCATTCGAATATAAGGTGTTTATTATAGAGTCTAGCCATCCAGGTGTAACAACTGTATCGTTATTCAAAAAGAGTATGATATCTCCCGTTGCTTTTTGAACTCCTAGATTATTCCCCTTAGCAAACCCTACATTCTCTTTATTTTCGATGACCGTAATATCATCTTGTTCAGATAAATAAGCTACAGTTTCATCCTCTGATCCATTATCAACGACAATGATTTCATAGTCGTGAGTATGGGTTCTGATACTGTCTAAACACTTTTTTGTATAATCGATTTGATTGTGAGTCAATAGTATAATGGAAGTTTTCATAAGTACCTCCCGGTTATTGTTAAATTAGATCCTTCTATTTATATGAAGAGTAGAGGTATTGGTGCTAATATATTGTTCGGTTTCGAAGTCTGAACTCACATTTAAAACATCTTCGCATATTTATAAACATATATTTATTGGCATAAGTGCTAAGACAAAACACTATGGAGGGAATGCGTTTGAGTGAGCATTCAAGTTATGAGGATTACGCTTCTAAAAATGTAAATTATTATCAGGGCATCAATAATACGCTATTAGGGATGGTACCATCGAATGTGAAGCAGGTACTTGATATAGGATGTGGCGAAGGGAACTTAGGGGCAGCTATAAAAACCGAAACTAGTGCTTATGTTGCAGGGGTTGAGCTGTTTTCAAGTGCTGCAGAAATTGCTGCAACTAGACTAGATGAAGTCATCGTAGAAAACATTGAAAACGTCAATCCCTCAGATTTAGCTTTCGCCAGAAATCAATTTGATGCTATTATGTTTGGCGATGTCTTGGAACACTTAATTAATCCTGCACACGTATTAAAAAAAGTGAAACCACTCCTGTCGAATAATGGCTGTGTGTTGGCCAGCATTCCTAACGTCGGGCATATTACAATTATTGAGAGCCTTCTGGCTGGATTATGGACATATACAGATGCGGGGCTTCTAGATAAAACACATTATCGTTTTTTTACACGGCGTGAGATTGTGATGCTTTTTGAGTCTAGTGGGTACGTTGTGGAAAATTTAATGATTATCCCATTTTCGAATCCTCGTTACGATCAAATGATTGAAGCGCTTGAGGCAGTGAATCAAAAGTTCCAAATTAGTACTGATCATTTTAAAACAGAAGCTAGTGCTTATCAATATGTTATTAAGGCAAAACCGATTTAATTAAGGGGGACATTTTTATTAATGTAAAAGTGTGTTTTATTTCTTGTGTGAATGATGAAGAACAATATAACGAGTGTATCCGGCATATTCAACATCTAAGTGTACCGTCACATGTACAGATTGAACTGCTCCCAATACGTAATGCTGATAGTATGGCCAGTGGTTATAATGAAGCGATGATACAAACCGATGCAAAATATAAGGTCTATTTGCATCAAGATACTATGATTATAAATAAAAACTTTTTGTATGATTTACTATTTTTATTTACTAACCATTCTCATCTTGGAATGTTTGGTGTCATTGGTGCTAAGACAATTCCAGATAACGGTATTTGGTGGGAAAGTCTAAGAACAGCTGGAAAAATCATTGAACACCGATCTACTTACCGATATCTATTATTTGAAGAGGCCGACTACGCATATCAGGAAGTCCAGACATTAGATGGTGTGATAATGGCAACTCAGTATGATCTTCCATGGGCTGAAATTCCTTTTAATGGATGGCATTTATATGATACTTCACAATGCCTACAATTTATCGAACATGGATATGTTGTAGGGATTCCGTATCAGCCATTTCCTTGGGTGCTGCACGAATGTGGAGAAATTACTGATACAAAAACGTATAGCCATTATTTGAATATATTCAAAGAATGGAGAAATAAAATGAAAGAAAGTTAAATGCAGCCTTCTTTCATTTAGGTGTTTATCATACTTATTTGAGGAAGAGTATGGTAAACTGTTTTAGAAGAAAAAATCTATACAATTAATTGAATAACAGGGGGGCTTGCACATGCAGGCTGAGAGTAAGCGAAAAGTAGCTTTGACCCTATAACCTGATTTGGATAATGCCAACGTAGGGAATCAACTTTACATGAATGTTATGTTAAGCGGTATACCCTATAGAGGTATATCGCTTTTTTGATTTTTATTGAATAGGGGTTGGGGAGAATAAGATGAGTGGTGAAAGAACAAGTCTAAGCCAATTTAGTCTTTGGTTTGGAGCAGCTGTATCGATCGCAGAAATGCTTACAGGGGCTCTTATTGCACCATTAGGATTCAAAAATGGGATGGCGGCGATCCTCATCGGTCATGTGATAGGAGGATTTATTCTCTTTATGGCTGGTTCGATTGGTGCAAAAAGTAAATTATCTTCTAGTGAATCCACTAGAATTTCTTTTGGTACATATGGTTCCTATTTGTTTTCATTACTAAATATCATTCAGCTTCTTGGATGGACCGCCGTCATGATTATCGGAGGGGCGAAGACGTTAAATGTTGTAACGATTCAGCTTTTTGGCATGAACAATGAGGTGGTATGGAGTATTCTCATTGGTTTCCTTATTATCATTTGGATTTCACTGGGTATGAAGAATGTATCGTATGTAAATGGGATCGCTGTCGGTATTCTATTTATTTTTACGATAATCCTTGGTGTGACCGTTTTTTCTAATGAGTTAATTCCTGTGGGAGAAATGACTGGAAAGATGACATTTGGTACGGCTGTCGAGTTGAATGTGGCAATGGCATTATCATGGCTGCCATTAATCGCTGATTATACAAAACATGTAGAAAAGGAAAAGTCAGGTACCTTTTATAGTGTGCTGGGATATTTCATAGGAAGCATTCTTATGTTTGTCATCGGGTTAGGCGCGTCTTTATATGTAGGCACAACTGATATTGCGAGTATCTTGCTTTCAGCGGGGTTAGGGGGAGTTGCACTGTTTATCGTTCTTTTCGCAACTATCACGACGACTTTTTTAGACGTCTATTCTGCGGGAATCAGTTTCCAGAATATCAGTCACAGAATTAGTGAAAAAAATGCAGGAATACTAGTTTGTATTCTAGGTGTCGTTCTGGCTGTCTTTGTTCCCATTACGCAATATGAACATTTCTTATATCTCATTGGTTCGGTATTTGCACCATTATTTGCTATTTTACTTACCGAGTATTTTATTTTCAAAAAAACGTCGATTAACAAAGGTACGCTTATTAATCTAAGTAACATAGTGATATGGGTTCTTGGTGTCATCGGTTATCGCTTATTCCTGCCAATTGGTTCTGTGGCTGGGGTTACGCTTCCAATCATGATTGCTACGGGACTCGTAACGATAATCCTAAATGGGGGTAGAAAAGTATGGAAGAAAAAATTCTGAAAAATGTCTTACTGCGTACACCAATTGTTCATAATATCACCAATTACGTAACAGTAAACGATTGTGCAAATATTATTTTAGCTTGCGGTGGTTCGCCGATTATGGCCGATGATTATAATGAGGTAGAAGAAATTACATGTATTTGCAACAGTTTGGTAATTAATATTGGAACATTAAATGAAAGTACTATTCTTTCAATGATTAAATCAGGAAAGAAAGCCAATGAGCTGGGAATCCCGGTTATATTAGACCCGGTAGGAGCAGGTGCTTCTGCTTTTCGTTCTAATACTGTTCGGAAGCTGCTTGATGAAATTCGCTTTTCAGTGATTAGGGGAAATATATCTGAAATAAAAACAGTGTATGAAGGAAGTGGTTCAACAAAGGGTGTCGATGCAGCACAAACGGATGCTATAAACGAATCCAATCTAGATGAAATCATTAAGTTAGCGCAGCATTTAAGCGAAAAAACTGGAGCGGTCATTGCGATTACGGGTGCTGTTGATCTAGTTGCAGTCGAAAATAAGGCATATGTCATAAGAAATGGACACAAGATGATGTCTCAAATAACAGGGACTGGCTGTATGCTGACAGCTGTGATTGGAACCTTTTGCGGCGGTAATCCCGACCAATTACTAGAAAGCACAAAAACAGCTGTTTGTGCGATGGGAATTAGCGGTGAGCTTGCGTATCAAAAGACAAAGCGTACAAATGGCGGTACCTCTTCCTTCAGAACCTACTTAATCGATTATATGAGTAAAATCGACACTACATTATTGAAAGAGGGTAGTAAAATTGAAAGCAGATAAACAATCCATGCTGCTGTATGCAGTCACTGACCGAATGTGGATAGGTGAAAGGACATTGAGTGAACAAGTCGAGGAAGCACTAAAGGGCGGAGCAACCTTTATCCAATTACGTGAAAAGACCTTAGAATATGATGAATTCTTAAAGGAAGCTAAGCAAATAAAGGAAGTAACGGATCGTTATCAAATTCCATTTGTGATTAATGATTACGTGAAGGTGGCCGTTAATTGCGGTGCAGATGGTGTTCATATTGGCCAAGACGATCTTGGAATCGAGGATGTACGGAAATTGGTTGGTCCTGATAGAATAGTGGGCGTATCAGTTCAAACCGTTGAGCAGGCAATAGCCGCTGAGAAAAATGGGGCGGATTATCTTGGAGCAGGCTCTATGTTCAGTACTTCAACAAAAATGGATGCAGAAATGGTAACTTTCGAAACATTAAAGGAAATTTGTGAAGCTGTGAATATCCCGGTTGTTGCCATAGGGGGCATTAATCAAAGTAATATTCTTGAACTAAGCGGAACTGGAGTGGACGGAGCTGCCATTATATCGGCGATTTTTGCGGCATCAGATATTAAAGAAGCGAGTAGGGAATTGCATGTTCTTTCAACAAAAATGATTCAAAAATAGAAATGAGGGGTTTTATTGAAAAAAGTACTTAGTATTGCGGGTTCAGATTGCAGCGGTGGAGCCGGTATCCAAGCAGATATAAAAACCATCACAGCACATAAGATGTACGCGATGAGTGTAATCACAGCTTTGACAGCTCAAAATACGTTGGGAGTAAAGGGGGTCCTTGAAACACAACCAGAATTTGTTGGATTGCAGTTAGACTGTATTATGACTGATATTTTCCCAGATAGCGTGAAAATAGGAATGGTATCTTCACCAGACATTATTAGGGTGATCGCTGAAAAGTTGGTGGAGTATAAACCAAATCATATTGTACTTGATCCGGTTATGATTTCTACAAGCGGCAGTCGGTTATTGAGTGAAGAGGCAATGGAAAGTCTTCTAACCGAATTGATGCCGCAAGCCACACTCATTACCCCGAATATCCCTGAAGCAGAAGCAATTTCTGGGGTAAGAATTACTGACAAGGAAGATATGCAAACCGCTGCTGTTAAAATTGCACAAATCTATTCCGGAAATATTTTAATAAAAGGAGGGCATCTTGCTGTGGCAGCAGATGACTTACTGTACATTGATGGAGAGTTTACTTGGTTTTCAGGTGAAAGAATTGATAATCCCAATACGCATGGTACAGGCTGTACGCTGTCTTCAAGTATAGCGTGTCACTTAGCAACTGGAGCAGATATGAAGACAAGTATTCAACTGGCCAAAAACTATCTTACTGGCGCTCTTAAAAACGACCTTAATCTAGGCAAGGGCAGCGGACCTCTAAATCATATGTATGACCTATAAATGAATACAAAAAAATCCCTCATTCCCATGTGAGAAATTAGTATTATTCTATGTGATTAAATGCTAGAAAGGGGAGCAGCCATTGATTTGGTTACAACCTTTTTTAGCTTTAAAATTTAAGTGCTCTGTAGTCAGGTTACCCTGGCCTGTAATGTATGCACTTTTAGGAATCAAGGCATCAATATAGACCGTAGCATAGGTAGATTTATTTTGATTTAGTTCTTCGAATAATTCACCTCATATAACCTCTCCTTTTATTTTGTCGCCGCGTGGATAAATCATTTAAATCCTTGTGCTCCCATCTACTGATGAATTCTATATAGCTGTTTTTAAACCATAAAAAACAATCCCTCATTCACATGGAATGAGGGATTCATAGAAGGAAAGAAAAAACTAGAGTGGTCATCGACCGTCCATTGCAGTAGTTGGTTATTGGTGACAGATAAATGTATAATGGGTCATTTGATGATAGGTTGAGCCCTTTGCCATTTTTTTTATTGTACCAAAGTACAGCGGGATTCCTTCTATGCCTTGAAGGGGAGTCTCACCTCTTCAAGGGTTAAAAATACTTTTCACTGTCAAATTCTAATTCGATCGTATAGTTGATGGCATTGATTAAATTCGAGAGCTTGTTAGCGCGACGCTCCAGCTCAATGGCTTTGACTCGATATGTTTCTGGCTCAAAGGTAGCTGTTCGTACAATTGAAACGGTCTCGCTGAAGGAATGAACGTACTCTTCCTTTGGAGCGGCCCCATACTCTTTGCATTTCCGGGCCTGAGCGCGAAGCTGGGTTGCAAGTTCAATGGCTTCAACAATGGGAATAGAGTCAGTTTCTAACAGTATGTTGTTTTCAATATTGGCTTGATACATCAATTTATCAAGTAAGCGGAAGTCTTTTCGAACTTCTTCAATATCTTGTTCGACATTTTGCAGAGTTCGTGCTTGCTTGGGCAATTTGCTGCCTTTTTCAACTTCAATAAAGGCTGCACGATCCATTTCATCTTCTAATTCATGGATTCTTTTTGATAGTACACTTTTTAGCTTCACAGCTTCTGCTAGAGAAAGTTTCGCCATAAGTACACTCCTTTTTATGTAACTTATAATTCCGTAATATACCATTTACTAGAATACTTGTACAACAAAGATGCTTCTCTGTAATCAGGGAAAGCATCTTTTCTTTTAATCAGTAGTAATCATCGGATACAGCCAATTTTCACGGGCAATATTAGCGGCTAATTCTTTGTTTTTATCGTCAAAAGCTTGAAGAATGGCTTCGTGTTCATTAATTGATTCGTTCCTGAGAATAATAGATTTATGAAAATAGAGACGGCGTACATGTGATTGTAAGGTGGAGACAGTATTTAAAATATATGGGTTATCGGTCGTTTCTATTATGATTTGATGAAATTGTTCATCAAGTTTCAATGCTAGATGAAAATTATGATTGTTCACTGCTTCAGCAAACTGGTTATTTATCATCCGTAAGGTCCGGATTGTATTCTGATTAATGACTTCGGCAGCAATTTCTGTCGCTAATGCTTGCAAGGCAGCTAAGGGTGGAAGTATTTTTAGAATATCTTCCTTATTGACAGGGGTTACCTGGGTACCAACGCCTGGGAACATTTCAACAAACCCTTGAACATTGAGTAATTGTAATGCTTCTCGAATAGGCGTGCGACTTACGCCCAAAGCATGTGCAAAATCAGCATCATTTAACTTTTCCTGTGGCTGCAGGGTACCATCGATAATCCATTCAAGAATTTGAGTGTAAGCACGATTTTTTGCGGATACACGAGCTGGTGTAGAGAAGTTAACAGGTATAGGCATATTGTCTCCCCTCTATTTAGATAAATAAGATAAATTTTACTATATTTTATATTATAGCATACTATTTTTCTGGTAAAACGCAATATATCGCTTCAATATATTTTGAAGATTATCGATGGATAAAGACTTTCTAAACGTTGAATTTTCATTTTTATCATGTAATATATTGCATGTATATAATTTGTATGTTATATTTCGATAATATTACCTGAATATTTCGTTAGAAAAATGAAAGTATGAATATGTTATTGCTAG
>NZ_AJTN02000036.1 GCF_000305495.1 Peribacillus psychrosaccharolyticus ATCC 23296
ATATCACTTCTGAAGAAATAGTCAACAAATTGAAGGAAACATACAAAAAACCCAATGACTGAAAGTCCTCGGTTTAGTTTGCTAGCCTATTCATTATGTCAGTTGTAATGACGTACAATGCTATGTCTCATTTATCACCACTCATTAGGATATACAGCTATGTTTTCATCTGCGAATTTCTCATTGAATATGATTTCATAACCAGTCCCAAATTTAAACTCTTCTATTCTTGCACCCTCAAATGAAACTCCAATTCCCTGTTCAATCTCTTCTATAGAAGATTTACTCTCAATTTGCATATGAGCTATTTTTCCATCAAAGAATACTACGTTTGCATAATCAAAGAAATCACTACTAACATAACTAAAGGTATCAGCATTGATAATAGTTCCATCCTTTAATTCATACTTACCATTAGGAAACTTTTCTTCTGATTCTTGTGTAAACATTGCATTAAAGTCATCAGCAGTTACATTATCGTTAGTTTTCACAGCAATAGATACTTCTTCTAATTCAAATTTAACAGGTTCTTCAACTTCTTCTTCATCAATTTCTACTTTAGGTTCCGATACTTTTTCTACCGCTGTTTTTTCTTCTTTATTGCCATCTTCTCTTGAATTATCGCCACAGCCTTGTAATACAGCCAATGATATAGCTAAAGGTAAGATTACTATTAATTTTTTATACATACAATCCGCTCCTAACTAGCTTATATACACTCATATGGCTACTCTAGCACAGGTGACAAAATGTATTGATCAGCAACTACGTCTAGATTTTTAGAAGAAAAATTGTCCCATTCAATTGACTCAGCAGTTTCTTTTGACATTTGAATCTTATCAACCGTTTCAACAGTTTTCTTACCTTTTACATGAACGAGTGTAGCTTCCCAGAAATAAGTAATTTCATTTACTTCTTTGATTTTAAATACCTTTTTCAATGAATTTGTAGTTTCAAAGTCTGCTGCTGATTTAGTGATATTGTCTTGTTGAACACGAACAAGTACGATTTTTCCCCCATCGTTCTTCCCCATATCTTCGTTAATTTCTACTCTATACTTTTCTCCCAGACGAGGCTTAGCAGCTTTTTTAATTTTACTATTAACACTTACCTTCTTTGGTTTTTCCTTTTTTTTTCCGTCTCTTTTACTTCAGACTTCGCAACTGGTTCAACAGGGGTAGTGCTAGTAGTAGTGCTTTTTTCAGTTGTTCCAATAGTACCTACAACTATAAACATTAATACTAAACTCCCTATGCTATACAACACATAACGCTTTGCTTTACCTGTTTTTTTAACTACTGCAATTACAAACATAACTATGAATACCATCATACATACCCATAATAATACTAATAATAATGATGCCATTACTTCATATCCCTCTTTTTATAAGCTACTACTATTGTACTATTAATCCAATATTTAACAATCATCAGTTGGTAAGTTTGACGCTTACTTTATGTGCAACTTTTCATTTAATGACGTTTGCTCTCACAATGTGCACAACTCTAAGAAAGATATGATGGTCAATAATAAGATAAAATCTTCTTTTATCAGCGGTGTAAGACTATTTCATGCTTATCTTGTGTGCAACTTTGAATTCATGTAACATTTATTAGATACATGGCTAGATTTATCAGAAGATAATCCCTACAGCCAATTCTTAATTACGGTTATGGCGGGTGTAAACCAATTAGAACGTGTTCTTATCCGTATGCGGCAGCGTGAAGGAATTGAACTGGCTAAGAAAGAAGGAAAGTTTAAAGGTCGGTTAAAGAAGTACCATAAAAATCATGCAGGAATGAATTATGCAGTAAAGCTTTATAAAGAGGGAGATATGACTGTAAATCAAATTTGTGAAATTACAAATGTGTCTAGGGCCTCATTATATAGAAAGCTATCGGAAAGGAACAGTTGATGAGTTATACAAAAAATCGGAAATATATAATAGAAAATAAATTTCATATAGAGGTGGAATTATATGCCTAAAATTGACAATATGCTAGCAATTTTATGGATGCTTCGTTCAGGTGAAAAAATTACTGCAAAACAAATTTCAGAAAAGTTAGAGATGAATATAAGGACTGTGTATCGTTATATTGATACAATTTCAACAAGTGGCGTACCTATAATTTCAGAACCAGGACATAACGGTGGATACACTTTATTGAACAATTTTATTGAGGCTCCTCTCTTTTTTGATTTTGAGGAGCAAACTTCACTATTTCACGCTGCTGTTTTTGCAGAAGAAGCCGGATATTATGGAGGTGAAGCACTAAATAGGGCCATTTCAAAACTAAGTAAATATTCAAATCAAGAGCAGGAAACAAAGATAAACCAACATTTAACTAGTCTTGAAGTAATAAGTCGATTAAGTTCACTCTCTATGGAACCTATTTTGAAGGAGTTGGAGCAGGCCGTAGCTGATGGGTACTCAGTAAAAATTCTTTACCATAAAAGTGGTGAAAAGCAATTAAATTATCGATTGGTCGATCCGTACAGAATTATCTATTGGAATAATAAGTGGTATGTGATTGGATTTTGTCATCTTAGGAATGATATCCGTAGTTTTAGAGTAGATCGAATTGAAAGTCTAATGCTAACCGAAAATAAGTTTAACCGGCCAGAAAATTTTTCAGCACGTGACTTTTTTATAAATAGTCTTCTTCCAACTATAGAAGATAAGGAAGGGATTATTTCTTTGGTTATTAATGGGGATAAAAGTGTATTGACTGATATTTGCCAACATTGGTTTTTAGGACATTATTTACAAGAACGGACTTCAAATCAAGCAGTTTTTCTTCTTGAAAAAGATATGATACATACATATGTACCTTATTTACTTTTACCGTACAATAAATCTATTAAAGTTATTGAGCCAATAAGTCTTAAGAAAAGACTTATTGAAGTTCTGTCGGAGTTAATAAAATTTCATCAAGTATGATAACTTCCCTGACGTTAACTGTCAGGGAAGTTATATTATAATTGCTATATCAATTGTGATTGGAGTGTTTTGGATGCAAACAAAAAAAGTTTTTCTATATGTATTTAATACAATGTCGGACTGGGAATATGGATATTTAATTGCTGAACTAAACTCAGGAAGATATTTCAAAAAAGATTTAGCACCTTTAAAAGTAGTTACAGTAGGAGCTAATAAAGAAATGATTACTACTATGGGAGGACTGAACATAAAACCAGATATTTCCCTTGATGAATGTACTCTTGAGAGTAAAGATCTTTTAATTTTACCAGGAGGGACTACTTGGAGTGAAGAAATTCATCAACCTATCTTGGAAAGAATTGGCCAAGCTTTAAAGCTTGGCACTATTGTTGCTGCAATTTGTGGTGCAACTGAGGGCCTCGCGAATATGGGATACTTAGATACTAGAAAGCATACAAGTAATAACTTAGAATATACTAAAATGGTATGTCCTAACTATAAAGGAGAAAAGTTCTATGAATTGGGATCTGCGGTATCTGATGCGAATTTAGTTACTGCATCAGGAATAGCTCCTCTGGAATTTGCAATGGAGGTACTGAAAAAAATAGATGTATTTAAACCAGATGCATTACATTCATGGTATAACCTAAATAAGACTCATAAACCTGAATACTTCTTCCAGTTAATGAATTCAATAAATAAATGAAGTAACTGAAAAGCTCAATTTCTCTATTTTGATTTGTAGAGAAGTTGGGCTTTTTAATTTGGAATTTCTCCCTTATCGTTGTAAATCCGCATTTTCCGGATGCTACCCCTTACTGAAAAATACATTGAATCAGAACGCTACCCCTTATACAAAAAAGAACGTCCAATTAGTTTTTAATACCTTAATTGGACGTTTCTTTTATTTTACAGCTTCTTTCAATTCTTTCCCTGGCTTAAAGGCTGGTAGTTTAGAAGCGGCAATCTGAATTTCTTCTCCAGTTTGCGGGTTTCTACCTTTTCTAGCTGCTCTTTCACGCACCTCAAATGTACCAAAGCCTACTAATTGAATTTTTTCATTATTAGCTAGCGTAGTAGCGATTGTTTCAAGTAAAGCATCGACCGCTTTTTTAGAGTCTGCTTTTGATAATTCGGCTTGTGTAGCCACGCTATTTACTAAGTCTGTCTTATTCATAATTAAAACGCCTCTTCTCTAACAGTATATGTAGAAATATAAACATATCATATCAAGTATGTAGATGCCACTAAAATAAGAACAATTGTTTCTATATCACTCATTAAAGAAATCCCTAATTTTATCTTTCAATATATTCCGACCCCATAATACAACACCATTGGAGGTTGATAATTCCCTAGCACTATCCGTAAAATAATTGTTAGTAAGGACAATAGCCTTAACTAATTTATAATGGGCTTCCCCTGCAGCAACCACTGCCTTATTAGATACCGTGTTAGAATAGCATTTAACTTGTATACCCAAACTAAGCCCATTCATAGAAACAAGCTTTAAACTCCTATAATATTTAGGAATCACTGGCCTATGTGTGCCAAGCTCATTGAAAGTACACACAGCCTTTTCAACAGAAAATGTGGATTGTCTCTTATTGACTATCCAGCAGCATATCTTTATGTCATCCCTGATCCCATGATTGAAAAAATGGAGTTTATCATACATTTAGGTATGTACGCACAAAAAAAGTAATATTAACAATCACATTACTTTAAGAATCTAACATATTTAATTCTCTCTATTAATCGTAACAAGTCATCTCTAAAGAATGCAGATAACCACCAATGGGATTTATTTAGATTTCCAAGCTTGTTTGTATTTCTTTTATTAGCCGTTCCGCAGCTTCACGGCTTACGATGAATGAACCGTTATCTAATTTAAGGTTATTATCAGACGTTTCGCCAGTAATTTGGCATGTCATGTCTGGGATGTATTTTTTCAAGATAATCAGATCTTCTTCCACTCTACCTGTCTAATAATGTTATTAATTGACTCCGTATAAGCGTTAGTGAGCCTTTTATCAAAGTAGTTAAATATTTCTTCTTGCCAGTTGTCTACGGCTCTCACAAGGTCTTTATAAGCGTCTTTATAGTTATTGCACATACAACGGTGTCTCCATTAATTATAACGAAGTAGACCTTCATCTGGATCAGGAGTATCCCAAATCCAGTAAAACTCTTCTTTGAGTTCATAGTCTTCTTTCAAAGCAGGAAGATTACCTAACCAAGTCCTCTAAGAGGAATAATTCACGTTCATTTAGATCGTGTTTACGCTTTAGAAGGATAAACCTTTCACGCATAAGGGTACGTCTTTCTTTTTGGCTCATTTGGGCTTTCAAAGACTTTCTGACGTTATCTAAGGCTTGATTAGCCATTCTAACTACATGGAACTTATCTACCACAACTTTAGCGTGTGGAAGGACAGTGTTCACTGCGTCTTTGTAGGGCTTCCACATATCCATTGTGACGTACTCATTATAAGTCTTGTCACTGATTTCTGAAAGACGTTGGATGACTGTTTCCTTGTTACGGTTAGGCTTTATGTCATAGATAGTCCTGTGTTCAACATTAGTCAACACAAGCCGAGGTTTACGAATAATATGTATCTCGTCTATCCCAAGCCATTTAGGAGTCTCAAACTGGTATTCACGTTCTTTGAGTGCCACATAATCCTTAAAGACGTTCCTAATGGTTTTCTCGTCAACACCAACGCTTTCTGCGACTTCTACAAAGGTCTTAGACATGGATTGCTCTTGAATGGACTTTAAAAGCCTTTTGGTCATAATACGCTTTTCATCAACGGATATTAGGCGTTCCCAGAAGGTAGACCCACATTCTAAACATTTTATTTTCTTTTGCGATATGTTTCTGTAATTTGCACTAATTCACTAATTAGTTTTTCTCCTTCATCTATGATTTCAATTAGGTCTGCCTTTGAATAAACTAATCCTTCAGAAAGTAGTTCAAGTATAAAATTCGGATATTGTGCTTTCCCTATAAATTTCTTAGTTATATATTGACTTCCAATTTCAAGAAGTATTAACCCATCCCCCGGTTTTTTTATAACAGCTGACGCTCTTTCACATAACATAGTGGATAGTAACTCTAACGCTTCACTACTCAAAGCATTTTCTTCTTTATCTTTTTTAAGTATTTCAGCGAAGAAAGAGGACATTAGTTCAATTTCTGCTCTTTCTATTGGCCTATTGTTAGGGAGTTTTCCCATACTCACCATAGACATTGTACTTTATTTTTTTAACTTTTAACTCTATTTTTCTGTTTACTATCACTTGTGGTACGGTTCACCGTAACGTATCTAAATGAGATTTAACCTTTGTTTACAAAATGGACTAAATAGAAATTAAATAAAGAATTGTACTGATAAAATACTATTACCCTCTTATAGTATTATCAAGATTCAGAAACCTCTATCTCTTGTGGGTGTGCAAATAGAGGGGGAACTGGCAACTGGTCAAACTCAAAATTTAGAGGATTTAATTGGCACTGTTTATGGGCAGTATAGGAATAATCTCTCTTGTAAACCTTCTAAGACTTCTTCTGGCACTTCCCTGACCTTGATATCCCCACCTAGGAAAAGTAGCCAATTTGTTATTTCGGTCAATTCTTCTGAATTATTGACATTGATAAAAGTCTTTAGAATGGCTGTGGTTTGGTAAGGATTCGTATAGGAAATTGAAACTTTTAAAGGATGGTATTTTTTAAACTGGGAAATAGCCTTTGGACCAAATTCAAGCACAAGGTTTATTACTTCTTCCTGCTTTCTTAGTTTTTCTAAAATTTTTTTCTTACTTAATCTTTTTTCCATAGGGTAAGGTTTGACATTTGTGAGATTGTCGACAGGGAAAATCATCCTCTTTTCATCCTTTAAATCAAAGCCAACAATCAGCCAACTGCCTTTTTCACGATAAAGGTGCAAGAGAACAATTGGATAAGAATTGATTATCTTCTCTTCTTGGATGGTAATCAATACATAGCGATCCGAAAGAAGGATTTGGATGAGTTTTTCTAACATAGGATGGGGTTGGTCTGACAGTTCAAGCAGGTCGGGATTATTGGGGTTGGTCCCTTCAAAAAGCAAGATTTGATTTAAAAGAACAAGGTCATCTTGCTGGTTTTCTGAAATGAGGCCCAGCAATTTTTCAGCTAAAGACTGACGGCTCTTTAGATATGGGAGTTGTTGATTTCTTGTGGCCATAAAGGCAATAAAGAGAGCTTTAATCTCATTATCGGTAAAGCGGACAGTGGACAGGACAGAATTGTTCATGACAAAATAACCCCCATCCCTTCCAACTTCAGCGACAAGCGGCATCCCCATGGCTTCAATTTCTCTGATATCTCTAATAGCTGTCGAACGAGAGATGTTAAATTCTTGCATGATCTCAGAAATTGTAAAGTGGGATCGGTTGTTGATATACCTCATGATGATATTAATCCGTTCAACTTTTTTCATCTGGACCTCCTAAACAGTATCATTTTTTGACATGATTAAAGATTATTATAAACTTACCAAGTGAAAAGACAACTCATTTGATAAATTTTAAAAAAGGAAGGTTTGAATATGACAAATTATACTCTAGAAGAAAAAGAAAGCTTTACCGTTTTAGGTATCGGAACTGAGCTTAAGAGCGACTACACAGACTATGCTGGCATAAACAAGGAAAAGTCAGACTTTTGGTCGGCCGTCAAACAAGATGGAAGGCTCGACATGTTAAAAGCCGTAGCCACAAATGATTACATTTTTGTCGTGAATGAAGCGGTGAATAACAAGATGATGCATTATGCTGGCGTCATGACAGAGGCATCATTACCAGAAGCATCTAGAGTGATTCAATTTCCTAAAGGAGAATACCTGGTTGTAAAAGGGGAAGCAGAGACGTCTGAACAGTTGAGTAATATGCTTACTGGCATTGCCTTTGGGCAAGTCTTGCCAGAAGCAAAGAATTTTGCCTATGTTGGCGGGCCAAATGCATCGGTTGAGATGGGGCAACGAAACGGCTTAGTATTTGGTGAAATGTGGATTCCTGTTGTTAGCAAATAAAGAAAGAAAAGGAGGGATGAAATTGTCCTATACCGTTGATTTTAAAAATGTGTCTACGGTTGGTTTAGGTTCCTCACCCGTAGCAGAAGCACTTGCTGGTTTACGTGCTAATGAAGCTCGTTACTTTATGAACAAATACAAGCATGAATTTACGGCGGTACCAGCTAGCGAAAGCCAGGAGACCCTTGATTATGTGAATCGAATTTTGAAAGAAGAACGTAATCTTGAGTTTGCGGCCAAACCTTTAGAAACGTCGCGTTTTCAAGTGGAAAATATCAAATTTGCCTACGTCTTTTATGAGGATGGTCTTGGGGTCAACGTCATGTATACGGTTGATGACCCTAAGAAGCGGGCCGTTGGTTTTAAGCTTTCTGAGTGGATGGAGGTACCAAAGGAGTTAGAAGGTAAGTTTAAGTTTGCTAGGCAGAAGTCTAAACTAGCTGGAACAATTCGGGGCTCGTTTTTTGTCATTAAAGGAGAATATTAAAGTAAGCATAAGCGAGTAGAGAAATTCAGCCCTTCTTTTTCTTCATTTGGATAAGAAAATCCTAATTGAACAAAACAGCATCTCTCTATCAAATTAGAGGGTGCTGTTTCTTTTTTCGCAAAATCCTCATTTACTTATGATACGGTTCACCGTAATGTCTCTAAATGAGTTAGCTAGTTGAGAAGTTAACAGGTTCACTACTGACATGATTATCTCTCATTTATCAAATTTGTTTTTTGTATTTAATTTATCACATATAATCCGACACCATTATGTCTGGAACACCTCATATTTTCCTTTTAGTAAAATCTCCAAAATTACAATATCTCACTTACTTATGAACGAACCCCGAAGCAAATCAAATAAATCTACAACTATATAGCCCTTATATCGGAACAGGCTCTTTGTTAAAATGGCGTATTTCCGTTCTATCAAAGCATTTTTTCTTTTAATTTTTCAACTCGAATCCGCTTATGGCCTGTACATTCTTGTACATTAAGCATATTAATAAAAAGTATCTAGAGCTTTGTTAAATGAGTTTGATATTTTTCAAATAGCCCTTCATTAATAATCTGTAAAGGTATAAGTTGCTCGGGAAGGGAGAAATGTTACATTGGAGAATCAAGTTATTTTACCGTGGGAAGTGGACGAACTAACTCATGGAGAATTTTATGTTCCAGATTATATCAATGATATAGGATTGGAAGTTCTTAAACAATACAATTTAAAAGTTAATAGCATGCAAGTAGTTACAACAAAGCCTGACAAGGGTGGGTCTATTTGGAAGTTGGAGACTAGTTCAGGACCAAAAAGTTTTAAGCTTCTCCATCGAAGACCTACAAGAAGTATGTTTAGTCTTGGTGCCCAGAGATATTTGGTAGAGGTAAAAAAAGCAAGGGTACCAGGGATTATCACAACCAAATCAGGAGAGGATTATGTACAGGCCGGAGGAAAGTTGTGGTTTGTTGCGGAATGGATTGAACCACTAACTCCTGTAACTAAGGATTTAGAAGGCGCAAAACAACTTTGCTATGCACTTGGTGAATTTCATCGATTAAGTCAGGAATATGTACCTCCTGCTGGAGCTGAAGTTGCATCGAGATTGTATAAATGGCCAAAAAGCTATCAAAAAATCGTAACGAAAATGGATTGGTTCCGAACCGTAGCACATGCTTATAGTTCAATGCCTGCAAGTCAGGACCTATTAAATGTTGTCGATCTATTTCAAGAACAAGCAAAGAGAAGTGTCGAAGCACTTAATCAGTCACAATATCCCGAACTAGTAAAACTTGGAAATGAAAATTGGGGGTTAGTACATCAGGATTACGGCTGGTCAAATGGGCAAATGGGACCGAATGATATGTGGATTATTGACCTAGACGGAGTGGCATATGATCTTCCAATACGTGACTTAAGGAAATTGATTACAGGTACCATGGCAGATTTATATAGATGGGATGTAACATGGATGCGTGAAATGATTCAAGCTTATCACGAAGCAAATCCAATCAGTCCAGAACTATATGACATCTTAATGATTGATATGTCACTTCCTAATGAATTTTATAAAAATGTTAAAGAAGTACTATATGAACCAGAAATATTTTTAAATGAATCAACCTCTCAACTAATTAGAACAATTGTCGATACTGACCAATCCAAGTGGCCGGCATTAAAAGAAATTCAAAACGATTGGAGAAATAAGTAATCATGAATATTTTAATGATAGCTACTGAAAAACTTCCTGTACCGCCTGTCCTGGGAGGGGCAATTCAAACGTATATTTCTGGAAGCCTACCATACCTAGCAAAGTTGTATAATATTACTGTTTTAGGAATAACGGACCCATCGCTTCCTAATGAAGAAATCAAAGATGGAATTAAATATGTTCGGGTACCAGGAAAATTATTAGCACTCTATCAACAAGGAATCGTTCAATTTTTAGCCTCCAATTCTTTTGACATTATTCATATCTTTAATCGTCCTCGTCTTGTAATGGCGATTCGAAGTATTGCACCTCAATCCAAAATTATCCTTAGCATGCACAATGATATGTTCAATCTCGATAAAATCGAACCAAATGAAGCAAATTCTGCAATAAATGAAGTCTCTATGATCGTTACAGTCAGTAACTATGTGGGGAATGTCATCCGAAACCTCTATCCTCAGGCATCGTCAAAGCTCCGAACTATTTATTCAGGCGTTGATTCTGAAAGATTTTTACCTGGTAATCATTCCAAAATGGAATCTATTCGAAATCGACTTCGCAAAGAACATGGCTTAGAAGATAAGAATGTTATCCTATTTGCAGGAAGACTTTCCGAAAACAAAGGAGTAGATCGTTTAATTCGGTCATTACAGCTGCTTTCAAAAAAATTCAAAAACTTAGCCTTAGTTGTAGTAGGAAGTAATTGGTTTAGTCAGAACAAAGTAACCGATTATGTAGCCTATGTTCGATCTTTAGCCAAACAACAAGTCGTTCCTGTTGTGACAACAGGCTTTGTATCACCAGCTGATATTCAAAATTGGTTTGCGGCTGCCGATTTATTTGTTTGTACTTCCCTTTGGCAAGAACCACTAGCACGAGTTCATTACGAAGCAATGGCTGCCGGCCTTCCTATTGTGACAACGGCAAGAGGAGGAAACCCAGAGGTAATTAGTATAGGGGAAAATGGCTTTGTAGTCGAAAATCCAGAAGACCCAGCAAATTTTGCAGAAAAGATTTCTGAATTATTATCAAATAAATCATTAATGCAAAGTATGGGGAAACGAGGAAGAGAACTCGCTGTAAGCAATTATAACTGGTCTCGAGTAGCACATGAAATTATGGAAGTTTGGGGGCTTACACTGCAAATGCCTCTTCCTACACCGCTGCCAGATGGATATGTAGCCCCAGAAGTAAAAAGTTTCCAAAATATTATTCCTCCAAATAGCGAATATGGAGAAGTACTCGTTAGTAATCAAACAAGCACTCTTTTCACAGATGAATCGATTGATGAAAAAGAGAAAAAGAGGGAGAAAAAGCAGTACAAAGATAAAGACAAAAAAGATAAAGACAAAAAGAAGGATAAGGATAAAGAATCTAAGAGGAGTGAACTAAAAGGTAAAAAAGATAAAGAGGATAAGAAAAAATATTCAAAAGGTAAAAAACAAAAGAAGAATAAAAAAACTGACTGATCATATTAATAATTCAATTGATGTAGCTACGCCTCTAAAAAATCCGGACACTTTGTCGAAAGGAGCCGACTTAATTACCATCATCCCCCCATCTCTTAAAGGAAAAATAGTTTCCTCAAATTTTTAAAGGGAATACTTTTCAAGACTTTAGTTTATAAATGCATAGGCAAAAGGGGCTGTATACTAGTCATAGAATAACTTTTTGGACAGCCCTTTATGACCAAACTTTCTAGATTTTTATCATTTTACTTATGATACGGTTCACCTTGATTAATCCTTAAATTAACGCTTTATTACAATTCTCTAGTATAACCTGTTATAGTCTGAAACAATGTCTCCCTCTTGCAAAGTAGAGTTCCAATTACCTGTATCCCTAACGTAATCGGACAATGCCACCCTTTAATCGTAACGAGTACTACATTACTTTCTTTAAATAAAAGATTATATGCTTTCAAGTAGTTACTATTTTTCCGTGTTTCTTCTATTATATAGTGCTTTACTGATTGCTAACCATCATTCTTCGGTTACGTACCTTCTTCGGCCAAAAGTAGAGCAATAGGTAATTATTTTCTTTTAGCCCTTATAAGCGTACTCTTAGAAATGCCTGTCATGTTTTCTACTTGTTTATAGGAATTAGACTCTAATAATTGTAGAGCATGTTCTATCTGTTTCTTACTAAATTTTTTAGGCCTGCCTTCTCTAAAATCCTCACGCAGTTTCGCAATAGCTTTCCCTTCTTGAGTACGCTCCACGATCATATCCCGTTCAAACTCTGCGAAAGCACTCATCACACTAAATATCAGTTTTCCTGTGGGTGTATTCTCTACGAGACCCATATTCAATATATGTACCTTAACTCCTTTTTCAAACAATGACTTTATGGTCTTAAGCGCATCCACCGTTGACCGTGCAAATCGATCCAGCTTGGTAACGACCAGGGTGTCCCCCACTTGCAGCAAAGAAAGTAATTCTTGAAATTGTGGCCGATCAGATTTAGTACCGGTGAACTTCTCGGAGTAAATTTTTTCGCATCCTTCTTTTTCTAATGCTTGAAGTTGTGCTGCTAAATCCTGGCTGACTGTACTTACCCTTGCATACCCGTATTTCATGTTCTATTTCCCCTTTTTAAGTCACATTTATAACCCTAAGTTATGACACCTGTCTATCTACTGATGTTACTATACTAAAAAAAGGGGGTCAAATCTTTTGAGAATTGAATAACCCACTCCATTTTAAAAATGGATTGGGTTATTCCAAATTTATCTCATGGCAAGTTCAGCCATCCTCAGCGACACTACATTCGACGATCAAACTTCCA
>NZ_AJTN02000035.1 GCF_000305495.1 Peribacillus psychrosaccharolyticus ATCC 23296
AGATGCACAAGCGTGTTTCCTTCACTCCACGGCATCTGGTTGTTAACCTCCGCAATAATGCATACCGCATGCTTGATTAATGAATGAACCACGTCTACTGAAATGCCTAGGTTGCAAAACCCCTGCTTGTCAGGGGGTGAAACCTGGATTAGCGCCACATCGATTTGATTTTCACCAATCCAGCGAGGAATTTCTGATAAATTAATCGGAATATAATCGCAATCACCTGTTGAGTAGCTTGCCTTAAATAATGGTGTTGATAAAAAGGTGCGAATTTTAAAGGAATGAAGATGATCACTTCCTGCATATAAACAGGCACTGCCGATTGGCATATTATAAAGATACACATCTTCTAAACGACTACTTTGACGCACCAATTCTTCAACTAGTGTCTGCGGCTCATTACAAAAAGGCGCAATAAATACCTTTTGGCGTGACTGAATCAACGAAATCGCATCGCTTGTCGATTTTTTCTTTGCTTGAAACATATCCACGAATTTTTCAGCTCCAACCTTCTAAAGCAAGCTATTAAACTTGCAGATTCTCAACAATCGTCGTAATCCCAAGACCTCCGCCAATGCAGAAAGTGGCCAAACCATACCGCTCACCACGGCGTTCTAACTCATGAAGCAGTTTTGTCATTAACACAGCACCCGATCCGCCGATTGGGTGCCCTAAAGCTATCGCACCGCCATTAACGTTTACTCGATTCAAGTCAAGACCGAGCTCTTTGATGACAGCGAGAGCTTGAGCCGCAAACGCCTCATTCAACTCAATTAACGAAATATCGTCAAGTGTTAACCCAGCCTGCTTTAGTGCTTTTCTCGTTGCAGGTGCAGGACCGATTCCCATGATTTCAGGGGAGACACCCGCAACAGCTTGGGCAATGACTCTTGCTTTTGGTTTCAATTCATACTTTTGAGCTGCTTCGTCTGTCATTAATAACACAGCGCCTGCCCCGTCATTTCGGCCGCTTGTATTTCCAGCTGTGACCGTACCATTTTCCTTGAATACTGGTTTCAAGTTCCGTAATTTCTCCATATTTGTTTCCCTTGGATGTTCATCCTTATCAAATATAAATGAGTGTTCTCTCTGCTTCACTTCATAAGGTATGATTTGTGAATTAAACCGACCTTCTTTAATCGCTGCTTGAGCCAGTACTTGACTCCGTAAAGCAAATTCATCTTGCTCTTCACGGGATATCTGATACTTTTCAGCCAGATTTTCAGCTGTCATTCCCATTGTGAGATTGCCATACGTTTCGATTGGCTGTGAACGAGGCTGGCTTTCCGTATTAGAATCAAGAATTTCGGTATTGCCTACCCCAAAGCCATATCGTCCATTCCGGATGTAAAACGGCGCACGACTCATGCTTTCTGCTCCCCCGGCAATGACGATATCCGATAACCCGCACATAATTTGCTGTGCACCATTGTTAATTGCTTGTAATCCAGATCCGCATTGGCGATGGACCGTATATCCGGTAACTTCGATAGGTAATCCCGCTCTAAGTAAGGCGAGACGAGCTAAGTTCGGAGCATCCGTACTTTGCTTTGCGTGCCCAATAATCACTTCGTCAATATCCTCTTTTACGACTCCCGTTCGATTGATCACTTCTTCTATCACCTTTGCTGCTAAGAAATCCACATCCACATCTCTTAGACTTCCGCCTATCCTGCCGACAGCTGTGCGGACAGAATCAACAATCAGTACATTCTTCATTCCCCTTCACCTCTTTAGTCTATTAATAGGATCTTGGCAGCTTGAGCACATGCTCAGCGACATATGACAAAATAAGATTTGTTGAAATAGGCGCAACTTGATATAATCTAGTTTCTCTAAACTTACGCTCGACATCATATTCCTCGGCAAAACCAAAACCGCCGTGTGTTTGCAGAGCTGCATTAGCCGCTTCCCAAGAAGCATCTGCGGCAAGCAGTTTGCTCATGTTGGCTTCTGCTCCACAACTTTTACCTGAATCAAATAGAGCAGCCGCTTGAAAGCGCATTAAATCCGCCGCTTCAAGATTAATATGTGCACGAGCAATCGGAAACTGAATGCCTTGGTTTTGTCCGATTGGACGATTAAATACTATGCGTTCCTTGGCATAATTCGCTGCGCGTTCAATAAACCAGCGGCCATCGCCAATGCATTCTGCCGCAATTAAGATTCGTTCGGCATTCATTCCATCGAGAATGTAAGAGAAACCTTTGCCTTCTTCACCAATTAAATTTTCAACCGGAACCTCCAGATTTTCGATAAATAATTCCGTTGTCGCATGATTCATCATTGTTTTAATCGGTTTAATCGTCAGCCCATTGCCAACCGCTTCATTTAAATCTACTAATAGAACGGAAATGCCCTTTGTCTTTTTTTCAACCTGTTCAAGAGGTGTTGTCCGCACAAGGAGAATCATCAAATCAGAATATTCGGTTCTTGATATGAATACCTTTTGACCATTGACAATGTACTTATCCCCCTTCTTGACTGCCACCGTTTTTAACTTCGTCGTATCGGTACCTGTATTCGGTTCAGTTACACCAAAAGCCTGAAGTCTTAACGTACCATCTGCAATCTTGGGGAGATATTTTTCCTTTTGTACCTTTGAACCGTGCCTCAGCAGTGTTCCCATCGTATACATTTGAGCATGACATGCACCGGCATTTCCACCCGACCGATTCACTTCTTCAAGAATAATCGAGGCCTCTGTAATCCCAAGACCAGAACCGCCATATTCCTCAGGGATTAGTGCTGCAAGAAAACCGGCCTTGGTGAGTGCATGGACGAATTCCTCCGGGTAGGCATTATTTGCATCTAGCTCTCGCCAATAGGCATCTGGGAACTTCTGACACACCGAACGGACACTTTGTCTAAGCTCTTGATGAAAGGTATTCTTTTCTTCTAACAGTTGAGTCATTGATTTTCCTCCTCATTTTTAGGCATTCACAGAATGACTGGCAGCGTATTGTTTCATTAACTGACTGGCAATAATATTTTTTTGAATTTCAGATGTTCCTTCATAAATCTTCGTAATTCGGGCATCACGGTAATACCTCTCAATTGGGTATTCTTTGATATATCCAAGTCCGCCATGAATCTGAACTGCCTTATCCGCAATTCGGTTATATATTTCTGAACCCAGCAGCTTAATCATTGCTGCTTCCTTGATCACATTCATCCCTTCGTCTACCATCCATGCAACTCGATACGTCATAGACCGAAGCGATTCAATATCCAGTGCCATTTCGGCAAGGTAGTGCTGAATGATTTGCTGTTCAACAATTGGTTTGCCAAATTGAACACGTTCATGGGCATATTTCAGCGAAAGTTCCAGCAGCTTTTGACAGGATCCTAGATTTCTAGCTGCCAGTCCAGCCCGTCCATTTCCTAAGATTTTAAGTGCGTTAACGTACCCTTGTCCCTCAACTCCAAGGACATTTTCAACAGGAACCTCACAATCTTCGAAAAACACTTCTGATGAATGAGAACCGCGCAGCCCCATTTTTTCTTCTGTTTTTCCAATGATCAATCCCTTAGTGCCTTTTTCCACAATAAAAGATGTGATTCCTTTAGCTCCCTTTGCCTGATCAGTAATTGCCATTACGGTAAATACATCTGCAATTGGAGCATTGGTTATATAATGTTTGGAACCATTTATGATATATTTATCGCCTTTTTTGACAGCTACCGTTTTTAAAGCGGTTGCATTTGATCCGGCACTTGGCTCAGTTAACGCAAAAGCTCCCGTCAATTCTCCCGTCGCCATACGTGGAAGGTATTTCTGCTTTTGAGCTTCTGTTCCCATTTCTACAATGCCCACTGAGCCTATACCCGTATGACAGCCGATGACCGTTGTATAGCCATTATGTGTCCGGCCGATTTCCTCATACATCACACATTTACCGACCATGCCAATCCCAAGCCCTCCATATTCTTCTGGAATACTTAAGCCAAACAATCCAATTTCCTTACTCAATTTCATAATGTGTTCAGGGATGTGATCTTCCCTCTCAATTTGATCTCCTAGAGGATCAACCGTGTGATCAATAAAATGGCGTATATTTTTTCTCATATCTTCCAACTCGGCATCTACCTTAAAATCCATTCCACTCATTTCCCTTCGTAATAAATTTATTGTCTAGCCTTAAGAAGTAAACGCCGGATCTCGTTTTTCAAAAAATGCGTTGACTCCTTCGGTAAAGTCAGCTGATTCGAAGCATAAACCTTGTGCTAAACCTTCTAATGCAAACAGCTCATGCAGACTTCCATCCATCCCGCGGTTAACCAGTTTTTTTGTTAGTCCCATGGCCATGCCTGGTCCTGCAGCAAGCTTTTCAGCCATTTCATATGCATCCTTAAGCAACTGCTCATGCTCACTCACTTTATTAACTAACCCCATTTGCTTTGCTTGATCAGCCGTTATTCTTTCACCAAAAAGCATCACTTCTAATGCCCGCTGACGGCCTACCAATCGCGGCAGTAAATAAGCGGAACCTAAATCCGGGACTAAGCCAACCTTTATAAAGCTTTGGACGAAAAAAGCAGATTCTGAAGCAAGAATCACATCACATGCGAGGGCTATACTCGTTCCAGCCCCAGCTGCTGCCCCATTAACGGCCGCTATAACCGGCTTTTCTAAATTCATAATGGACTCAATCAACCTATGTCCAATATGAAGTCTTTTCCTTCCCGCTTCAGAGGTCACAGTTTGTAATGTGCGAAGATCTCCCCCAGCTGAAAAAGCCTTTCCTTCACCAGTTAGAATGACAACTTGTACGGATTCGTCAGCGGCCATTCCGGTAAATAAGTCTATCAATTCTTCACGCATCTCCATCACCAGTGCATTTCTAATGTCTGGACGATTCAATGTAACTAGGCATATTCCATTGTTCGTGCTGACTTCTACCTGGGTATAGGTCAATATTTCCCCTCCTCTATAGGATTGCTTTATTTCCCAACAAAGCGTGGCTTGCGTTTTTCAACAAATGCCTGTACCCCTTCGATGCGATCCTCGGTATCAATACAAACATTATAATGAACCAACTCTTGCTTCCTTGCTTCAAGTACCGGCATCCCAAACAATTCATCTGCCGAAGTCTTACAGCTCTGCACGGCAAGCGGTGCATTAGCGGCTATACTTTCGGCAAACTCAAGTGCTTGCTGTTGAAGGTTTTCAGACCTAGTCAGTCGATTCAACAATCCGGCTCGATTGGCTTCTTCTGCTGTAACAAAACAGCCTGTACAGAGCCATTCTTTTGCTAAATGCAGTCCAATTCGCTTTGACAGTAATCTTGAACCACCGCCTCCGGGCATAATGCCGCGTGTGACCTCTGGCAAACCAAATGTGGCAGTCTTCGCGGCCACAATGAAATCACAGTTCAACACCAGTTCAAATCCTCCAGCAAGGGCATACCCATCGACGACTGCAATTGTAGGTTGTTTGAGGTCAGCTAATTGATCATACATTTCTTCAAACAGTGCATGCTGGGCCCGCCACTCATCTTCTTTTAATTGATTCCGTTCTTTTAAATCAGCTCCAGAACAAAATGCTTTTGAATTAGACGAAGACAGCAGGACCACTCGGGCATCACTTTTGGCTATTTGCCGGCAAATCTCCAGAATTTCTTTTGCCATTTCAGTATGAAATGCATTTCTTACTTTTGGCCGATCGAGAACAATTTCAGCAATATTTCCGTCTACCCCTGTTCGTGAAAAGTGAACAAATGACATGGATATGACCACCTTTTAATAAATTGAAATTTCAGATATATCAAGCTATACATTTCCAATAACGCCATCCTCACGGAACTTCTCAATACTTTCAGTGGAATATTGAAAACGGGAAAGAATCTCGTCTGTATGCTCACCCAGCTTTGGTGATGGAGCATACAGCTCACCAGGAGTTGTCGAAAACTTGATCGGAAATCCGAGTTGTTTAATCGTACCTGCAACAGGATGATTCATTTCAATCAGCATTTCTCGTTCAAGCAGTTGTGGGTCAGAGAACGCTTCATCAAGATCATAAACAGGTCCAACGCAAGTATCTTCATATTGAAGTAAATTTAACCACTCGGCTTGACTCCTTGACTTGAATAGGTTGGACACTTCTTCTCGTAATTGAACCTGAATCTGTTCATCTCCATTTTGTAAAGCAATCCAATCTGGTTTATCAACCAATTGACAAATTTTTTCCCAAAATTTCTCTTCTAATGCCCCCACTGAAAGATATTTCCCATCGCTGGTTTCATAGACATCATAACAGGCATATTTACCTGATAATCGTGTATTCCCCCGTGTAGGCACCTCTCCAGAAGCAAAATACTCGGATGCAGAAGCATACAACCAGGAAACCGAACCATCCATCATGGATACATCAACATATTGCCCTTTGCCCGTCCGTTCTTTATGAAACAAAGCCATCATAATACCGGATAGGGCCATCAGAGCACCTCCGCCAATATCGGAAATTTGAACGCCAGGAACAACTGGCTTCCCCCCCTTTTCACCAATCATTCCCAAAATCCCGCTATATCCGATATAATTCATGTCGTGTCCTGGCAAATGACGATAGGGACCAGTTTGTCCATAGCCCGTTAATGAACAGTACACGATACCCGGATTAATTTCTGCAATTTCCTGATAGGAGATACCTAAGCGTTCCATTACCCCTGGTCGAAAGCTTTCGAGAATGACATCCGCTTTTTCTGCCATTTTTTTAAAAATAGTTTGGCCTTCCTTTTTCTTTAAATTTAGTGTGACACTTTTTTTGTTTCGATTAATCGTCAAATGCCTTGATCCGATTCCCTCAATTGCTGGGTTCCCCCAGCGGATATAATCACCAAGCTCAGGTTCTTCAATTTTTATTACCTCTGCCCCGTAATCGGCTAACAGTAAGGAACAGTAAGGTCCAGGCAGCAGCCGGGATAAATCAAGTACCGTTATTCCAGTTAATGCTCCCATATTTCTCCTCCACTCCATTTTGTATACGCTTACATAAAACGAAAAAGAATTCACAATCCTCCCTTTCACTTTCTCCAAAGCTTGACGGCGGCTGTAAATTCTTAGGTGTAATTAAATAGTTATCTTTCTGGTAATCTCATGTGCAACGTTCTTGGTCACTATCCCTTTTTCCAACAGTTCCGCTTTCTCAAACTGTGCGATTGAACCCACAAGGGCTATCGCCATCTCTACTTGGTTTGCTCCATTGAAAATTGGGGCAGCAATTCCGAATATTCCTTTAATAAATTCCCCGTATGTAATGTAGTACCCATCATTCCGGACTTTCTCAAAGTCTTCCTCAAACAGTTCATTATCTTGCTGGTTAGAGGACTTTACACCGATTTCTCTTTTTAAATAACCATCCCGCTCTTCTTTATCCATGTATGCGAGAAAACACATGCCATACGAACCGTCGATAATCGAAAAATGTCGTCCGATGGAAACATGTACACCATAATCCTCCCCCTCGACTTTTAAAACAAAGGTCAGCTTCTCCTTTCCCACGCGATTAACAAGGACTGAAGTTAACCCCGTTTCTTTAGTTAAGCTTTCTAGGTACGGTTTAACAATGGACAGATAATCCAAGTGCTCTTTGGCTCTTTCACCTAGCACAACTAAATAAGGACCAAGCGTATATCTCTTTTTATCCTTTTCATACCGGACAATAGCCGATTCTTCAAGATACTGCAAGATTCGAAAGCAAGTGGCAGGACTGAGCGACAAGGCATTCGCAATTTCTGTCAACGTACTTTCCTTAAAACGTTTGCGGCTCAGCAGTCTTAAGATTGCAAAGGCGTTTTCAACTGCAGGAACCGAATATTTGCGTTTTTCTTGTTTTTTTTCTCCCATCATTCCCTTTCACCACCTTGCAGATTATTTTATATATAAAAATTAAATTTCGTTCAATAAAAACTAGATTATTTAAAAATAATAATTAAGATAACTTTACAGTAACTTAATACCAGCCTTACAATATTCTGTTTTCTTTTGGGTACACTATCTATATACACGTAGTACTTCACTCAACACCTGGCATCTTGCTTTACTATAAACGGAGGTGAAGGAATATGGCTGACTTTTTTAACGCAATTTTCATTATTGTAATCATCATGATCTTTCTCAGAATCTTTATCACTGCCTACATGAAAATTGAAAACAGATAATGATTATGTAACATCCCCGCACCCTAGATTTCCTCGATAAAAATTTCCCATTTCATTAGAAACCTTCTTTTATCCTTTACGTCTAATAGAAAAGAATATTAGTCAATATGAAAAGGGGGCAGGTAATGAAAAAAGGGTTAGTCATCATTTTATTCCTTATTTTCTTAATTGGGATCTATTTTATTACCAGTCACTCAGACCCACCTGTACCAAACGTAACCACTAATAATAAAATCGTACCAACCGCACCAGCTTCTTATTGTTGGAATGGACTTTTACGTGCTGAGTGTGTTGATACAATCTCACCACCTGAGATTATTAAACATCACAATCTTAAACCGATTGTTGTATCAGCTGAAGCCAAAATAAAAGTTGAATTTAAAACCGAACCCCTTAAAGATACATTGAGAGCATCCATATGGATTCAGGATCAACCATCAGAGAGTGCTGTAATCAATCATCATTTCTTGACCGCACCCAAAGAAAAAGGTGTATATATATTCGATTTCTTCGCAAGTTGGGGAAAAGGTGATGCTAATTATGTGTTTGTTATTGAAGTTCAATAGAGTTAAAGAGGATCCTTTCTGCCTTTCTCCTTGTCATGATCAATAAGGAATAAAACAATCATCCTCGATAAAGAAGGATGATTGTTTGGAAACTTATTTAAATACCTCTGGGTAAATGGTTTTAGCAGCTAATTCAACGGCGTCCCCTATTCGTGGTCCAGGTCGGCTCATCATGCTTTCATCAAATTGATAAACCTGTCCATCCGTAACAGCTTTAACGGACTCCCAGCCTTTTCGGGATTTTATTTCACCGACTGGATCTTCGGTGTAGCTTACAGTTGTTGTGATAACAGCTGGATTACGCTTGATGACTTCTTCTTCAGATACACTTGGCCATCCTTCTTGATCTGCAAAGATATTCGCAATTCCCGCTTTTTCAAGAATTTCATTTTGAAATGTCCCATTCCCAGCTGTATATAATTCAGGTGATGGACTGATTTCAAAGTAGATAGCAGTTTTATTTACGTTTGCTACTTTCTCTGATACATCGGTAATTTTCTTTTTAATCGTTTTTATTAATTCACTGCCTTTTTCTTTTACATTCATAACTTGAGCTATTTGATTAATATCGCTGTATACCTCTTCAAAGGATTTAGCAGATTGAATAACGAATACTTTTATTCCAGCATCTTCAAGCGGTTTCAACGTGTCCATATCACCGATTGTATAGGCAATGACAACATCCGGTTTCAGGGCAATAATTTTTTCAGCGTTAATCGTCATAGAATCAGATACACGTTCGATTTTTGCTGCTTGGGCTGGATAATCATCAAATTCAGTAGCTCCAATCACTTTGTCCCCGGCATCTAATGCAAATAGAATTTCGGTATTACTTGGCTGAAGTGATACTACTTTTTCTGGAACTTTTTCAAACGTTACTTCTTTTCCTATGTCATCAGTTACCGTATACGGTAGTTTCTGACTGACTGCCGATTCCGTGTTGGTTACTGCCCCTTTATCTGATTTCTTTTCAGTTTCCTCGTTGCCGCAGCCTGCTAAAACAATAAAGACCGAAAGAAGGAGTACAACTAACCATTTCATATTTTTCATCATTTTTCCCCACTTTTCTAAAGTTACTATTTCTCTGGAACATTTACATAGGTGTAACGTCATAACAAATACTGATATGAGGGATTTCTTCTACATCATGCAATTTATTAACATAGACAGCTATAACAAAGAAAACATTGGCAAGCAAATGGGTGTAATCAAAAAGAATCTTAGGAATTTTTTGTTCTGTGCTTACTTTATGGAGCGCACGAACTGACTTTTTTGCCTCACTGCGGCAAGTATGTAGGACGCATGCAGCGGTTGTTCCTTGTGGAAGCACAAAGGTTTGAATCGATTCCTTGACATGATCACGATAAAAATCGTACATCGTACTTAAGCGATTCAAGTCCTCCTGGGTAATACCAATGCGTCCCCGGACTGAACCATTTAAGTTATAGCCCATATCACATAAATACAAAAGATCATTGTATACAACAGATATGTCTTTTGTTAATGAAGCCGCTAAACCAATACGTGTAGTCAGTGAATCCGTCCTAATTTCAAAATCCACAGTGGAAATAGACTCACGCATGTATGGATAGCACATAAAACGAAAATCTTTCTTTGGCAAAACGAGTCCCCTCCTTAATCGGTAAATGCAATGAATAAACCGCTGTATTTTCAACTAATAAGCCACAACGAAAAGCCGGCCAAAGGATATTGGCCGGCATAAAACCTCCTATTGTAAACACAGAAAAAAAGAGGTCTACGCCATACAATCCTCCTAACTTCCGAAGAGCAAAATACGATCAAAAAAGGGCAGGTCTCCTGGCTTGTGCATCACTTTACTCTAAGAACCTTCCCATTTACCTCTAATGAATAGCCGTTTCGTCCTCATTCATTAGAAAAACAGTGGTTTTCTCTTATTTCATTAGCACTTACAGTTGCGGAAACAGCTTCGGATTTACACCGAATTCCCTATTGTGCTGAATCAATCAGCACCCTTTTTCTGCGAGTTTATTCATTTACAGTTAGTATACCATATTCAGGATTTAATCACTGCTGTTTTCTCCATTTATGTCGTAAATAACGTTCCGTTTAATGCTTCCATATATCGTGATGCCGACTTTTGTACTCTTTGCTTGGCTTCTTCTTTAATCACACGGTTGAATGCGTCATATAATTTATCAAATTTGCATTCTTTTATTCTGCTTGAAATCCTTTCTACATTACCACTTGGAAGGGGAATGAAATTCGGATAACTGTACATAAAGCTTACCCATTGACGGTCAGCTACAACTCGAATAATATCACCTGTTAATAAAACTCCCTTCTGACTATTTCCATTTTTCCATTCCAATACTGTGCCTCCCTTAAAATGACCTCCTATTCGCTGCAGGATGATCCCCTCTTGCAATTCAAATGACTCACCAGACCAGAAAATGATATGTTCACTCGGTCTCGTCACCCATTCTCTATCATCTTCATGAATATAAATCGGGGCGTTAAAAGCTTCAGCCCACTCTACTTGACTAGAATAATAATGGGGATGAGATAAAGCAATCGCATCAATTCCACCTAAATCTTCAATTTGTCTAATCGTCGTTTGGTCAAGATAGGTAATACAATCCCACAATAAATTAAATTCTTTCTCTTTTAAAAGATAAGCAGTTTGACCAATTCCAAAACCTGGATTAGTGTTTATGCTATATAAGCGTTCTTCTTCAAAATGAATGATATTCTTATATGTACCCTCTTCAATCACCTTATCCAACGTTGTCCATGTCTGCCCGGTTGAACTAATATACTGTCTTTCCTCCCCACAAATCTTACATTCCTCAGGTACTTCAATAGAGCGTTCATACTGAACCCCACAAGTCTCACAAATATAATGATTCAAACAAACCCATCCCCTTTTTCCTATAAATATCCAATAATTAAAATTAGTAAATATAACCATATTATACTATACTTTTACAATATTCTACTTTGTCTATCAAAGAGAGCAAAAAAGAAGCCGAGTATCCCGACTTCTTTTCTCCTACTGGCCTTATTAAATTTTTGTTATAAATATCATAGTTAAGGACTTGGCATGAAACCGTGTAACATATTCAAGGATTTCCACTCACTGGGGTGGCATGTTTGGTCTATCGATCGTACCAAAATCCAGCAATATTAATTCCTTTCAATGTCTCTTCTTCTCCTTTATCATTCTCAAGTGTCAGAGAGCCTTTAGCATAAAACAGCTTCCATTCAAAAGAGCGCCCCTTAATCCGAAGAATTTCCACTACCGTTTCTTGCCGACCATCAGGTGTTTTCTTAGATGTTATTTTTACACATTCGTAATCACGTATGCACTGGTACATATCTTTACTGCTGATATAATCCTTAAACGAATCATCTGTTGGCACCCGAAATATAGATAAAAGAAGAAGACTAAAAATGGCTATAACAATCTTTTTAACTGTATTTAGCTCCCGTTCACTTACTAAAATTCCAATTACCGAATATAGAGCAATCAAGTATAGCCATTCCAACTCAAAAATACGTGCGCCAAAATAAGAGGCTGCTCCTCCAAAGCAAAGGTAGCTCAAAATTGACGAAGATGGAGAAAGTTCCTTCCATTCTTTTTTAACATCGCTTCGTAGAAATAGATTATAAAAGAAGAAGACTAAAATGATACTCATAATCAAATAGTCCAAAAATCACCCTCCCAATATTTTAGTCTTTTTAACTACTTCACTTCGGTTCTGATTTTTCCAAAAAACAGTGACGGTTCATTGGTTTCTTCATTTCCCACCGGCACCCGAATCGGTCCAAGCAGCGAACCATTCTTTAAATCCACAGACTCATTAACTAGTGTACTGATAAACAAGTTTAAGTCAGCTGAGTTTTTTTGCTGTTTTTTTGGATTAGTAAGAGAGGTACTAAATTCTTGAACAACAAACACCGCAAAATCCGCTTTTTGTTTTTTGGCCTCTAGCAGCGTACCGGCAATTCCGTGGAGCAACTGGTACCTTAGTCCTTCGATGTTTACATTATGAAATAATTGTTTCGCTAATGTCTCAATTCGTTGTTCTATCTTAGAATTAACAGAATTATTTTTCCTGCGTTGAGCGACGGTTATCCCAAACGGCTCGTCTGATTTCGCTTCAATGGAAATTACAAATAGGTGATTCTCCTTTTTAGCGTGCGCGGTGAATGCTCCAGCCATTCTTCGATAGAAGAAATTAATTTTCCAGAGAAACTCTTAATTTCCATTCAAACCACCCCCCTTTTTTTCCATAATTATACACATAATAAAGTGTTCTTGTCTCTTTCCTTCACCTTGGAAAAAAGTAAATAACAAAACAGCCCATCGTTACCGAAGGGCTGCTTGAATTATATAG
>NZ_AJTN02000034.1 GCF_000305495.1 Peribacillus psychrosaccharolyticus ATCC 23296
GATCACTTCCGTTCCTTGTTTCTGCACCGTTCAGTCCTGCTTTATAATAGGAATCAGGTTGTATGGAAGATGAATCAAAACGAGAATCTTGAATTCGGTCACCCGTACTTCCCATTTGATAGGCGTCGGAAGTTCTTGATAGATAAGGAGATGAAGTAGATATCCCATCGCCCATATTTCTATTCATTTCGTAAGCTCCAGTCGATTGTGTGTTCAGCGGATTGTCTCCATTTAAACGGAAGTCCACCATACGATTCTCGCCATCTCGTAAACTGGTATCAGCAGCACCTAGTGGGCTTATTTGTTCCATCCCTTCGGCACTTGGACGATAGAATGCACTTCCTTGATTATTTTGCATCCATTGAACATTCCCCCCAGGGAAAAGCTGACTCAAGCCGGATAGAGTCTGTCCGTTTAATCCACCTAGTTCACTAGAATTAGCAATTCTTTGCCTAGAAACTCCACTCAATCCATGACCAACACTACGCCCAAACTCTCCTTTACCAAATATGGAACCAACCGATTCACCAATATTTCCAAAAAACTCTCTCCGGTTTTGGATATTTTTCATGGAATTTTTGAAACCATCTGTTCCTTTAGCTGATTTAATAGAATCCTTTATGCCCACTCCACCTGCAGCTAGATTCCTTGAACCTTGCAAAACACCCTTAGACAGTGAACCGCCTAATCCTGAACCAATCCTAGCCCCCATGGGGCCGGCTACGGCTCCTGCCATTCCTCCAACGATAGCTCTTGTGACACCTACTGCTTTTTTCGTGCTAGCCCATCCTTTTGAATGTTCTCCTGTTGCTAAACTACTAATCTTTGTTCGATTATTATCATCTTTACTAAGATTTAGTGATTCTTGGGACTGTTTACTTGGTTTATTGTTTTCGTGTAATTGCCCCTGTACCCCACGAGCAACCGCTCCAATGGATGCAAAAGCTGTTCCAGTCATCACACTGCTCATTTTTGCTGAATCTGATAACTTAAGCCATCCTAGAACTAGACTAGTTAATGGTAGGAAAAATAATAACATCCCCATTTTCATAAAAACCCCACCTTCGCCCGGGAGCAATTGAGAGATTTGGATGAACATGAAAATTAATAGAGCATGTACACTTTGTAAAAATACAAGGCCGGTTAATTCTTTAAGCCATGTACTAAAAAAGAATCTAATACTAGGAAACATTAGAGATAAACCTGCTAATGGAGCTAACATAAGCAAAATGAAAATAAATACTTTCCTGAATATATAAACAGCGCCCATTCTCTGCTCATCTTCCGTCGCTCTTCAATCGGTGTTTGTCCGTCATTTAATGAATCCATTATCTCAATAATCCGCTCGTAGTTGGGATTTTACGGACAGTAGATGCTGCTTGGATCTACCCCCTATTCCACACTTGCTGCGGCACCCCCAGCAATGATCTTATCTAATGACGAGTTTGAGAATAGCATATTTCAACGCAAGCATCCCTCCAGTAGAATGACCTGCAAACGCCCACTTTTCCAAGTTCAATGCTGAACGAATACTCTCTAAATCCAACACGGTTTCATCGAGGCTATATTGGTCATCGTATTCGGCTTTAACAGAATGCATTAGAAAAAGCCAGTAGACAATGTCAACTGGCCTTTCCATTTTTGATAAATGAAAAGCTTAATTAAAACAGGCATTTAAGATATGAATTTCCCCATTAATTGCAAATATCTGTGGTTCAACGCCTATAAGATGTATCAGAAGGTTTTCCAAGGATTGCAATAAAAAATAAATCGGCATCCCACATCTGATTTCCTGTATCTGTAGTTAACTATTCATCAGCTAATATAATACTCCGCAGCGTCTGGTAACCAGTGCCGCTAAATGATTTAAATTGACCATCCGAATTCGGGTGGTTTTTTTGTGAAAATAGCGTCTATATCAGAAAAAGCCGGATCATTTCCCGAAGGAAATAGTACCCGGCTTCACTGTGTTACACTCCTCTTTTATTCCCCCATACCAATGTATGGAGCTGGGGCAGGACACTGACGTTTCGCAGGTCGTTGTCGTTGATGACTTTCTCAATTAATTGTTCATATTTGATTAATAGTGAGTGAACAAGCTCGTTATTATCTAGTGTTGCTGCATCCTCATTGCCTACTTGAAAATAAAAAGGAACCTCAGGATATCTCCTGTGAATGTTTTTGGCATAGTGATAATCAGCATCATCAAAAACAACGACCTTTAAGCTGACGTGATTCTTGCTTGCTTCCAATTTTTCCAGAATTGTATCCAACACTTCATAGTTGGTGATCATCCTCGAGCTTGGGGGCTTCGGTGAAATCGTCAACTGATCAATCTCTCCAAACCACTCCTGCCATTTGCTGCCCTGGGTTTCGAGACAAATCTGAATTGATTTTTCCTTAAGCAGTCGGACTAGACCGTCTAAATTTCTTAATAGCGCCGGATTACCACCAGAAATAGTCACCATTGAAAAGCCATTGCCACCGAGCACCTGCAGCTTCTCCCAAATTTCCGTTGGCTCCATTTGCTTAATGCTGTTCTTGTCGCTTCCATCCCAGGTAAATGCCGAATCGCACCAAGCACAGGAATAATCACAGCCGGCGGTACGGACAAACATCGTTTTTTGGCCAATAACCATGCCTTCGCCTTGAATCGTCGGACCAAAGATCTCCATGACCGGGATTGTACTCATGACTCCATCCACTCCCTTGTTGCTTCGGCATAGCTTGTCGGTGTTTCATAGAGACGGACAAATTCAACCCTTGCGCCGCTGTATTGTTCACACCGATTGATGATCGCTTTTGCCATTTTTTCATAAATCCAAACGACTAAATTCTCCGCCGTTGTATTCATCAACGGCAGCGTTTCATTTAAATAGCGATGATCAAGGGAAATTTCAATTTCTTGCTTCCAAATCGCTTTAATATCGGCGAAATCAATCAATAATCCTCGCTCATCGACGAACCCGCTGATACCAAAAATAACCCGATAGGTATGCCCATGAAGACTCTTGCATTTCCCTTCATAACAATGTAAATGATGCGCCGCATCAAAGGTAAATTCTTTACTCACCAGAACACGCTTCTTATGATAGCGAAGTTCTTTTCTCGTAATATCTTCATCTATTTTCTGCAGCTTATCGACAATGTTAAAGCCATACATAATCAACACTCACCTCGACTAAGTAAATACTCATCAAGGCCTGTTTGTCTTAATTTGCATGCCGGGCACTCGCCGCAGCCGTCAGCTATTACCCCGTTATAGCAGGTTAACGTTTTTGTACGGACAAATTCAAGTGCTTCCAAATCATCTGCCAGCTTCCACGTTGCGGCTTTATTGATCCACATCAGTGGTGTATGAATCACAAACGAGGCGTCCATTGATAGATTCAAGGTCACATTTAGTGACTTAATAAACATATCTCGGCAATCTGGATATCCGCTGAAATCCGTTTCGCAAACCCCGGTGATAATATGCTTGGCACCGATTTGACTGGCAAGAACGCCCGCAAAAGATAAAAACAGCAAGTTTCTGCCAGGTACAAAGGTCGACGGCAATTCCCCGTTTTCGCCCTCACGCACAGCAATATCATCCCGCGTCAGCGCATTAGGTGCCAATTGATTGAGTAAGGACATATCGAGGATATGGTGCTCTACTCCAAGCTCGCTTGCAATCTGTCTGGCACAATCGATTTCCAGCCGATGACGCTGATTATAATCAAAGGTGACCGCCACAACCTCTTTAAACTGCTGCTTTGCCCAGAACAAGCACGTTGTACTATCCTGTCCCCCGCTGAACACAACTACCGCTTTTTCGTCTTTCATCAACCTGTTTTCCCCTTTTCCACAAAAAAACAGCGCTACTAAGAAAGCAGCACTGTTTTCCTTAGTTTTTTTAAGAGGGTCGCTAAGAACCTCTTCCGTTGGCACGGATGGTATGAACTTTTCCATCTTTATTTTAACACATTATTCTATTCATATCTGCAAGCAAATTCTAAAAAGCCTGTTCTTGGCATTTCCATCCACCTAATAAGATTTAGGTAATGACATATCCAATATATTTTACAGCCTATATTCTATTTATCGGAATTATTAAATGATTGAAGTAATGTCATAATTGCTTTTTCTGAAAAAAAATAGACTTACCGAATTCTATAGGTCTCGAGAAAATTTTTTCATTAAGCTGCTTGTTGTTTTAGTAATACATTTAAGCGATCGCATGCTAACTTTGAGGCATTATATACCATCGTGACGATATCTAAATGAATTTTCGCCCGTTTACCTGTGCGATACCGAACGTTATCAAGTTGGAAATACCCTTTTAAATAGGCGTTAACTCGTTCAACAGCTGTCCGTTTTTTGAATAAGTTTTTCCAGGCTACTGATCCTCGAGCAGGAGCTGAATATTTACGAAGGTCCGTTGTAATCTTCATTTTGAATATCTTTTGACATAGATGATCATGGGCCAATGGACAGCCTTTACACTCTTTTGGCCGGGTATATTTTAAGGTTTCGTATTTGGCATCGAAACTATCGTATCGGTAAGAATGTTCTCGTACGCAGGTTGGGGCAAAGTGTTTATCAAAACCTATCGGTTCTGGCTCATTTCGCTTATTGTACGCAATAATCGCGCGATGACCCCTATCATGAATTTGTTGATAAATGGGTTCGAAATCATACCCTGCATCCATTGTATGAAATCGAATGGTTGATAGAGGCACGAGTTCGTGAATCCCTTTTAATAAAGGGATGGTTGTATTTCCATCATTTAAATTTCCAGAAGAAAATAGGGATTGTAGGATATATTGACTTTTTGTCCCCACTGCTAAATGAGCTTTGTATCCATGCCAAAAGACATTTTTCCCTTCGCTATTTTCTTTACTCCCCATTGAGGGTCTTGTCGGACCGAAGAACGAAGTTCAATCAAAGGACTAGGTAACTGAGCTTCAATTTTCTTCTCGAAGACAGAAAGAGTGGCTTCTTTTTCAGCTTTTGCCACTAACCAACTTTTACGGTCTATTTTGAACTTGCGTCCTCGTTTTTTCGGTTCAGCTTTAGGCTGTTCGTTTTTAAAGGCGCTTTATCACTTGCTTCGAAATGTGTGGCATCAATGGCCACTGTATCATCTGAGATAAAACCTTCCGTAATGGCTTGATAAACCAGAGAATTCTGAGCCTTTTCAAGCACATTGGATTCACTCAACTTGGTTAAGAGTCTAGAATAAGCTGCCTCAGATGGCGTCTTGTCTGAGACTAGGAATCCACATTCTAACTTAAATAAGAAATCTTGATTTAACCGTTTAATTAAGTTTTTTATCGTAGGAATTCTTTCAACAATTCGAACACACATAGAGCTGGTCATGGCGGCATAGTTAAGTTCGACAGGTGCTCCAAATCGTGAATTTTCGTTCACTTCGCGGAAAATCAATTCCAGATCAATCGCTGAAATAATGGCTTCATAACGTTGGGTAGGTTCTAAATCAAAAAGTTCTTGCAGGTCAAATAGGCTTCCTTGTCGTATACTAGTGATAGGGAGTCTTCCTCCAGTCTTAGAGTTTGTTCGTCACTTACTCATTTCGACATTTTGGGGATGTACTCCTTTTTTTGCGTTTCAAAACCCTTGGGGCTCTAAGTTTAAAATTTATGAAATCGCCTCAGTATAATACGTTTTTTCAATAAATTTCAAAAAAACAGTTAATTTATGGTACGATTTCAATTATACGACTAACTAAGGAGATTTACATGGATTATAAGATTGTTTTTTTAGATGTGGATGGAACAATTACACACCATGAAGACGGCAGTATTTCAGATTCGACCAAAGCAGCGATTAGAACATTAAAAACCAAAGACATTCATGTCGTGGCAGCGACTGGCAGGCCCTTATCGATGTGCGAAGAAATTAGAGAATTGGGTGTTGATACGTTCATCACCGCAAATGGCGGATATGTGAAGCACCATCACAAGGTGATTCATAAAGTGGCATTGGATAAACAGATTATTCAAGCAGTCTTTGACTTTGCACAAACAGAACAACATGGACTTTCCTTCTACACAGAAGATTTTTGCATGAATGGGGTAAAGAATCCGGACATTTCTTCAGCATTAAAGGAAACATTGTCTTTAACGGACTATCCCTCTATCAACCAATTAATCTATCATGAAGAGGTATACTTAATGTGTTTGTTTGCGACAGACCAACAAGTTGAGAAATATAGACACCGATTTCCGCATTTAACCTTTAAAAGATGGCATCCTTATGTGCTGAATGTACTGCAAGAAGATGTCTCAAAATCGTTAGCCATCAAAAAGGTCTTAGAGTTCTTTGCGATTGATCCACATGAAGCGATAGCCTTTGGTGACGGAGAGAACGACATCGACATGCTCGAAATAGCAGGACTTGGCATAGCGATGGGAAACGGGAGTGAAAAGCTAAAAAAAGCGGCTGATTTCGTAACGAAAAAGTCGAATGAAGACGGAATCGAATATGCTTTAAAGAAATTTGGTGTCATTTAATCAAGAAATAATTTAGGATATGGACGGGGATAGATATGAAATTAGAACGATTGATCTCAATGATTTACAAACTGCTGAACCACGAAGTTTTATCTGCATCATTGCTTGCTGAAGAATTTCAAGTGTCCAAAAGAACCATTTATAGGGATATCGATGTGATTTGCGCTGCTGGGATTCCGGTCATATCTCATCAAGGGATTAAAGGCGGATATGGAATAATGGACGGATACAAGATGGATAAAAGCTTGCTTGGTTCGTATGATGTCGATTCTCTGATCACCGTGCTTAGCAGTCTTTCCACCGTGTTTGAAGATGAGCGTGCGCAAGGGACAATTGAACGCCTTCAAACCGTTGGAACATCGCCGCAGACTCCAAGTTTAGCAGTGGATTTAGAAACCCTCCGTACAGATCCCGATGCACTACGTCATTTACGTGCGGGCATTACGGAACGTAAAGTCGTCTGTTTTGATTACATCAATGCAAAAAACGAACGAACAACAAGGGATATAGAACCGATAAGGCTTCATTTTAAATATAGCAATTGGTACATTTATAGTTTTTGCCGAACACGACGAGATTATCGAGAGTTCCGATTATCTCGGATGATGAATTGCTCCCTGACACAGGAAACCTTTCAACCCCATCACGATGCGCCAAAAGAAACGGATTTATTACGGCAAGATCAGGTGAGCGAAGTGGTGTTTCGGGTGGGACCGAAGGCATTAGCAGAAGCAATGGATCATTTTCACCAGGCTGATAAACAATTTCATGACGATGGAAGTTTGACCATGCGCATCCCCGTTTATCAGCCGTTGGAAGCTCGATGGCTTTTGTCGTTTCTACTGAGTTTGGGCAGCGGAGTCGAAGTCCTTGAGCCGTTCGAACTGCGTGGAATCATAAAAGAAAAACTTCAAAAAACGCTTCAACTTTATGAAGAAGTATGACAGACAGTTGTCATACTTCTTTTTATATTATAAAGACAGAACCAAAAACAAATACAAATTAAAAGGAGACGATTTAAATGAATCATCCGGAAAAAATGTACAATTACAATGCATGGGCTACTCAAACTCTCTTAGGACGCATCAAGGAACTCCCGTCCTCAGTACTGCAACAAGAAGTAAACACCTCGTTTCCTACCATCGCCGAAGCGTTCGCGCATATCTACGCGATTGAAAAATGTTGGCTGCAAGTTCTAAGTGGTGTCAGTATGCCGAAGGCGCTGGAAGCGTGCCTTCCACTTCAACAAGAAACCCTTAGGTACTCTGTAGATGAATTCGTGATTGCCTTTAATGAGTTAGCAGAACAATACAAATTATGGTTCCAAAGCCAAGACGACTTAGAGCAAACCATTGAGCTCGAAAATCCGTACGCTGGAACACGCAGCATTCAATTAGCAGAAATTGTACTGCAAGTGGTCAACCATGGCACATACCACCGCGGCAATGTTTCGGCCATGCTGCGCCAATTGGGCCATGCATCTACCATGAATGACTATTCTCTTTTTTGGTATCAGGAACCTGCAAAATCGATTTAATTGGATAACGGAGCATGACGTGAATGAACACCCGTATAACTGTAAATCTTCGAGATAAAGAATAGGATAAAAAGGTCGGTACTTCTACAGCCTTTTTGACTGAAAGGAGATGATCATTTATTTATGGAAATGGAGAATTTACTACCAGCTAAATCGAGAAATGAATTAAGGGATTGGCTGCAGGAAAATGGGAAGACTGAAACATCTTGTTGGGTAGTTATCAGTATGATGCCCAGACCAGATACGCTTTTCTATTTGGATGCGGTAGAAGAATCTTTGTGTGTTGGATGGATTGATGGAGTAAAAAAGAAACGATCTGAAACGCAACTCTTGCAGAGACTGTCTCCTAGGCGTAAAGGAAGTTCATGGACTGAATTGAATAAAGAACGTGTCCGCCGCCTCGAAACGTTAGGGGTAATGAACGATGAAGGAAGAATGGTATTACCTGCCTTGGATCTCGTTTCGTTTAAACTAGATAAAGTAATCGAGCAAAGGCTAAAAGAAGATGCGCAAGTATATGAGAATTTCAAGGGATTTCCAGCTCTTTATCAAAGAGTTCGAATCGACACGATACAAAGCAATAAAAAGCAGCCGGAATTAATGAAGAGTCGATTAGACAAATTTATCAAAAACACAAAAGAAAATAAAATGTATGGACAATGGCATGATTATGGACGCCTGCTAGATTATTAAGTTACGAAGTACATCAAGGGCCGCTTATTTTGGCGGTCTTTTGAAACACCCTCATTTTTTATCTCGAATTTCTTGCAAAAGCTCAATTACTACCACATTTTGCTTTTCAATAGATGTATTTATCTTCTCAATATTGTTTCGATCGAACAAACAAAAAACCAACGAAATCGTTGGCTTTTGTCTAAATCCTTTACAACTGGTTTTCAACATCATCGTCGATGGACAGTACTACATATTTTCTAGAGATGATGAGCGTAATAAACGACACACATAATGCGGCTGCGGCAACCATAAAGACAACCATTAGACTATACCGCTCGCCCACGACTCCCATCATCAGCGTTGATAGTCCGAAGGTCATCATGTTTAAAGAACTCTGTACGGCATATACCTTTGCCAAACGTTTTTCCTTCACTAGACTTTGGATGATTGTATGAATCGAAATCATCCTTAGTTCTTCGAATAAACCAAATATCCCTATAAGTAAAAGCGCCACGACTGGAATTTCATTCATTCCAAATAAAAAGGTCATCAAAAAAACCATAAAGCCTCCAAGCAATAACACGTTCTGATTATGCTTATTAATGAAATCAGCATGCCGATAAGCAAGGATTCCAGCTAGAAATAACCCTAATAATAAGGAAGTATTTATATACCCCCACCATTCTGTCCCCACATGGAGCCTTTGGTCGATAAAAGGAAGTAAAATGGAGGACACCCAAACTGGACTTGCTAGCGAACCAAAAAACAGAAGTAGGTGAAGAATTCGCAGCCTCTTATCTTCTAAGATGATTCTCCAGCCCTCTAACATGGAAGTCATTTTACTTCCCTTAACTAATCGTTCTTCCGCTTGTTTCGTTTCATTGACATTAACAAATACCAGTAAGCATGTAGAAACCACATATAAACTAAAAGTCAGCATTAATAGCCCATTAGCATGTAAAAACGCAGATAATATCCCCCCTGCAGCCCACCCACCCATCTGAATAAATTGATAGACTGAAGACATAAGGCTATTTGCTTTAAATAAATGTTCATCTGAAACCAGCTGCGGTACTAACGCACTGCTTGCGGGATGAGCGAAACTATCTAAAAAGGTGATACAGAATATAATGAAGTAAATCCCCATAAACGTATCAGACGATAAAAAGAATGATACGTATAATGTGAGTACAAGCAAGATACATGTTTTACCTAATTGAGAGTGAACCAAAATCCATTTCAACTTATAACGATCAATAATCAGCGGCGCTGCTAAACCGCCTAAAAACCCACCAAGCATATTGATTACAGGAACCAGTGAAACATAAAATAATGAATTTGTTACATTGTATACACTTGTTATGAGCGCAACAATATAAAAAACATCTCCTGCGTTAGCAAATGATTGACCTGATACCAATCGTTTAAAAGACTTCTCCAATGTAAACATCCCCTTTTGTTTTTTAGAGAATATAAAAGATCGATTTACATTGGATTCACTCCTTTTAGAATTTGATAGATCTAACAGGTTCTAATAGCGAAAGGGGATTCGCTAAAGATTAAACTAGTTATACTAAATGATTAGAATCTTTCGCACTAAACGACCGCGAATTCGCGGCCAGCTTATAAAGCATCTACATACTGCTTAGCTTCTAGTAATGACAGCCCTAGAACCTCTCTTGCTTTTTTAACAGCTTGAACGTCCTTTCCTTCTTTTAAAAGTTTACGTAATTCATCATTGATTGGATGCTCAGGTATTTCTACTTGTAGAGCGATCTGATCTAATGTGGCTTTCATACTTTTGAAACGCATTTCTAGTTTAGTAAGCTTGTCATACAGCATAAAAATGATGACTAATAATACTCCTAAAATTATATATTCCATCATAATCACTCCTTCTAGCTGATATTCGTTTTAAACCAAAATACTTGCTTCATTTGTAAAGTTTTGACGAGCCCATTCACCCTCGATCTTTACGATCTCATATACCGCCTGACGTTCAGTCGGCGGTTCATCTATCCAATTTAACAGGGTATGAATAATCGATTCTTTCTCTGGGAAGTAGTGGAGAAAGACTTCAGATTGCTCACCAAGTCGTGTTGACCAAATCTGAGAACGCACCATGACCATTGAATAGTATGTACGAATGAGTTTACGAGCGAAGACATGTGAAAATCTTTTGAAATCTTCATTAGAAGGAGATTTTATCCTCTCTAACGTCCGAGTAACAGCCTCACCAATATCACCATTAAAGCGAATGGCTATTTCTGATGTAAGCTTGTACGGACCAAATTGCTCTCTTACATCCTCTCCATAGACACAAACACAGAGTTCCTTAAGAAAAGCATTTTCGTAATAATTGGAGGGATCCATTGTATAGTTGTAGTCTCCAACTGCTATGCCAACCTCGCGGACCAAAGAACAATACTTTTGAGACAGAGCTCCAGCAAGTTTCGTTAATTCAGCTAACTGAACGTTGCCATCAAACATCGCAATAAGATCCAAATCTGATTTAAAAGCAACCGCTTCCCCTCTTGCTACGCTCCCGTACAAATAAACACTATGCAATTGAAGAGGAAACAATTTTTTAAGACTTTCAACAGATTCTTGAATACAAGGGACGTAGACACGATCAATTTTATCTATACTAACATCGCTTACGATAAATCCATTAGAATCTAGACCATACCCAGCTCTTAAAGTCAGCATTGCATCTCTCCTTACACTGCATCTAATGATTTAGCGTGTTAATAATAAGCCGCCTAGTTACATAAAAAAAATGTTGCCTCCCTAACACCTTTTCAGTAAAAACAATCTATTAGTCAATCATAAAATAAACACTGATTGACAAGAGCAGAAGGATAATGAGAAGGAACTGAAAACATATCCCTACGATACTACAGACCCTGCCTGTAATAGCTAACCCTTTACCCCTTTCATTTGAACGCTCAATTTCTATAATACTTTTAGATGAAATAAAGATTCCTATAATACCAAGGATTATGCCAATGTAAGGGACGATTATAGCTAATATTCCTAAAGTTAATGAAACTATGGATTTATTATTTGTCTTTACCACTCCGTACCTCCTTAGAAACTACGCCCCTATTTGTTCAACAAGAGTTCAAATAGCTTATGTGTTTGATTATCGCTTATTTTGTAATAACCATTCTTATCACTACTTAATAGAGTCTCTTCCTTATCAAAATTTTCTAAGACATCAATAGCTTCCTTAGATTTATCTTTGTAGATAAGTTGAATCTTGTATGTTGGTTCACCTGCAAGTTTATAGGTCTCATTAAGGTCATTTGCCCTATTCAATATTCCTGTGACAGCGGCTATTTTTCGTTTATCACTGGTAGTTTTTCCATATTCAAATGCTTCGTCATATTTTTGCATGGTTATCTCTTCGATTTTAGAAAACCCATTATAAAACATATTAAAGCCTATAACGATTATAATAACGAACAAGATTAATATAAATATCTTCTTCATATAACTCCCTTCTTACCTCTCCTTAACTATCGGATCTACCTGATACAATGAAATACTGGCTAACACACCACATTAGGAGGTTAGTAAATTAAGTTTTAACTTTAAACCTTCATGCGTTGCTTTAAAACCTAACTTTTCATAAAACCTTAATGCATTTGGTCTGTTTTTATCAGTTGTTAGTTGTACCAAATGGCATCCCCGGACTTCTGCACGTTGAATGGCCCATTTTATTAGTTCAGTCCCAACACCTTTTCCTCTTACAGAAGCAGATGTTCTCACCCCTTCAATAGTAGCTCTCCATCCACCTTGATGTGTTATATATGGTGTATAAGTAATTTGTTGTACCCCTATCACTTCCTTGCCAGCGCAAGCCACTACTAACTCATTATTAGGGTCAGATGTTATCGCCTCAAATGCCTTTAGATAACTAGTAGGAAGGGGATGCTCATAACGCTCACGTTCACTTCCCAACACATCATCTGCAAGCATCGCAACAATGGACTCTAAATCTTTTTCAGCAGCCATTCTGAACGTTATTTCTGTATGCAATCAAATCCCCCTCCTAAGAAATAAAATAAGCCTAATGAATAACATAGTTAAACAACTTACCGTGAATTCAATTTCTATACATTATTTTCAAAGTTGAAAGTTGCCGAGTCGGATTTCCCTAGCAACTTGTTATGGAAAATAACTTAATAAAGTATCAAAAGAATTGATTTCAGCATATGGTTTTATTCCAGTATCATTCTTAATTTTATAAGGATTAAACCACATCCCCTTTATATGTGCATTTTGACAGCCGCCAATATCCTTTTCTAAGTCATCTCCAACGAATAATGCATCTTCCGGCTGCACATTCAGCTGGGTTAATGCTAATTCAAATATGCGTTTATCAGGTTTCTTAAAGCCCACTTCTTCAGAAATAATGACTATATCAAAACAATTATGTAAATGCGTGTTCATAATTTTTGCTTTTTGTCTCTTAGTCGAACCGTTTGTGATAATTGCCACTTTAACGTGCTTCTTTATCCTATTTATGATTCTTATAATACCTTCATCTATTGAAAAACAATGAGGAAAATTATAATCCCAAAATTCTAGAATATAATTGTGCGGCAATCTATATTTAGGTGGAAATTCCTCAAAAAGTGATTCTATCACTCTTGTTTTATCACTAACTCCATAAGATCTATGATCATATTCTTTGAATTTCTGTAACATTTCTTTTTTTGTTGAATCATTTGTATCCTCATAATATTTCTTTAAAAGAATAAAAAATAGTTTTTCTACTGCCTTATCCCTATCTAGTAAAGTATCATCTAAATCAAATAACAACGCTTTATAACCTATCAAATCACTTCTCATCCCTTCTCAAAAGGTATAAAAATTCAAGGTGAAT
>NZ_AJTN02000033.1 GCF_000305495.1 Peribacillus psychrosaccharolyticus ATCC 23296
GATATCTGCTCATGCACCGTCTTAACTAGTGCTTTCAACTTTGGATCCTGCATAGCAATTAATACAGGCAACGTGATATTACCTTGACGTAAGTCGCTTCCTGCAGGTTTTCCAAGCTCCTTTTCTGAAGCAGTGAAATCCAGAATATCATCCGTGATTTGATAGGACATTCCTACATAATAGCCAAATCGAAATAATCTCTGATGAATGTCTGCACTGGTACCTGCAGTTAGTGCACCAAGTTGACAGCTCGAAGCAATTAGAAGAGCTGTCTTCCGTTTAATGCGTCGAAAATAAGTGCGCCAAGTTTGGTCAAAATCAAACTTATCTTTGATCTGCTCAATTTCACCTAGGCACAGTTCTACCATTGTTCGTGCTAGAATTTTGTGTGCCAATGGATCTTCAATCCTTGCCATAACCTCCAGGGCTCTAGCAAACATATAATCCCCTGTATACATAGCTACACGATTATCCCATTTTGACTTGATCGTTGCCGAACCCCGACGTAAATCAGAGTCATCAACAACATCATCATGAACAAGAGAGGCAGTATGAATCAGTTCAAGTGTGACAGCAGCATTCTTCACTACATGAATATCATAGTTGCCAAACTGAGCAGCCAGCAATACAAAAACTGGGCGAATTCGTTTTCCCCCGGATTGCAGTAAATGCAGCGATGCTTCTCTTAGAACTGGAGATTCAGCCTGTATAGCTGCTTCTAATTCTTTTTCAATTAATTGCAGATCCGTATTCAAGAAAGAATACAACATTTTAAGTTTCATACATTCCACCCAGCTTTGTATATGCTAACATTTTTGCTAATTTGATTTAGTGCCATAATGAGAAGCCGCAACTCCGAACGTGTGCGCCTTATAGCTGACATTCTTAAATCCAGCAGCCTTAAACATTTCTTCTAATTGCTTCATACCTGGAAAGTCACGAGCAGATTCTTGAAGCCATGAATACTCTTTAAAACTCTTAGCAAATAACTTCCCGAATACCGGCATCACAAAACGGAAATAAAGCTGGTATCCTTGCTTAAAGACCGGCATCGTTGGTTGAGAGGTTTCAAGGCATACCGCCATACCCCCAGGCTTTAATACTCGATTCATTTCCCTTAATACTTGCATATAATCCGGAACATTTCGCAGTCCAAAACCTATGGTTACGTAATCAAAGCTGTTGTCCTCAAAAGGCAGCTCCATAGCATTTCCATGCAGCAGCGTGACTTGCTTTAAATTCAGCTTATTAACTTTCTCTTCGCCGATTTTCAACATATTTTTACTGAAATCAAGACCGTAAATTTCCGCTTCCGGCCCTGCTTGTTCAGCCATTGCAATTGTCCAATCAGCTGTACCGCAGCATAAATCCAAGGCTTTTGCTCCGCGTGGAATGTTCATCTTCGCCATCGTTGCTGAACGCCATTTGATATGCTGTTTGAAGCTGATTAACGAATTCATTTTATCGTAGTTTCCATATATTTTTTCAAAAACATGATGGACTTTTTCTTCTTTAGATTGTCCCATAGTTTACCCTTCTTCCACAAATGAATTGGCTTTAATGGCTGTTTCATCAAGAATTGTATTAATCCAGTGCTGGACGAAACCATTCTGGGAAGAAAGCTTCACTGCGGCCTTTTTTGTCATATGTTGTGCATCCATAATACACTTGTCCATTTTTGTTGAAAGGTAGTTTAATTCAATGCGGGTTAACTCTTTTTGTTGTGGGAAGTTTATTTCTGCTAACGCATCAAACACAAGAGATTGCCCTCCTGCTTTATATTGCATTTTTTCCAGATGCAGTCTGTTTAATAACAGCACGGCTCCTGCAAGCTCCATCCATTCTGGCTTTGCAAAGTATTCAGCAAGCTTTTGAATTAACGACGACTCAATAGTCTTTAAACTTGAAACCAGCATATCTTCATCCGTAAAGGATTTTTGATAAAGCAAAATTTTATGTTCATTGATTTCTTTAATGCCGCTTGAAAGAATCTTAATTAAGATAACATTCCCGGTCGTTGCCAGCAGCTGATAATAAAGACCGCTGAAATAATCCCCAGCCAATACGTTCAGCTGACGATTTTTCAATTCATCCCCTGATTCAATTTCCTTTGAGGAAACCGTAACTAACTCATGCGTATCAAGAGCGACCTGTACCATCATAGTAGAAAGCATATCTGTATGAATCTCTTCAGACGATTTTTCTAATTCATTAAAAAGGCCCGCTAATAACAGCAGTTTATCTTCATCTATTTTCGGCTCATCAAGAATTTTTTGAAGATAGGGATGATAAGCTTTTGATTTAATACTTTCCTTTAATTCAATCACTGTATTATTTATGTTTAACATGGAATCACCCTTGCATCCCCAAAAGATAATTTAATTTAAAGCATTTTTCTCCGTCTAAAACCAAACATCATTATATCATAAAACCTATAAGATAAAAGAAGAATGCTCTAATTTACCTATACCTTTATCGATGGAACCATAAAAACAGTACAATTTCTTTTAGACATCCATTTTCTGCAAGAGTGCATATCCTATTTATCGATCTTAGGCTGTTTGGACTCACTTTCCACTTCACCATACGGCGTATAGATCATCGCATGCCCACGTACTTTAATGGCTGATGTATGCTCAGTGAACTGAGCAATCATCACTTCACCCGCATCCAGCTTTTCAGCGTGATGGAATTTAGTATCTGTTCCTCTGGTCAGTCCGATTACATTGACACTGTCTTCGAACGCTTTTATTACGATAAAATCGTTTACTGATTTCTCATCCATAATTATCACTCCTGCAGCGTATGTTTCCTATTACCCTTTAATAAAAGCCAGTACCTCTGATCTAGTACGATAATCTTCAGCAAAAACTCCTCTTACTGCTGAGGTTACCGTCTGTGCACCAGGTTTCTTCACGCCTCTCATCGTCATACACATATGTTCCGCTTCAACGACCACCATCACACCATGCGGCTCTAAGCTTTCCATGATAGAATTCGCAATCGTACTCGTTATCCGTTCCTGAAGCTGTGGACGTTTAGAAATGGCTTCCACCGCACGAGCCAGCTTGCTTAAACCCGTAACCTTACCGTTTTTCGGAATATAAGCAACATGAGCTTTTCCATAAAACGGAACAAGATGGTGTTCACAGACTGAATGGAATGTAATGTCCTTCACAAGGACCATTTCTTCATGTTCTTCTCCAAAAATTGTTTCAAAATATTGCTTTGGATCCTGATGCAGACCTGCAAAAATTTCTTCATACATTCTCGCCACACGTTTGGGCGTATCTAAAAGACCTTCACGATCCGGGTCTTCTCCTACTGCTTCTAAAATCATTTTTACTGCTTCTTCAATTTTGGCATGATCAACATTTGCCATTTTATTTCCCCCTAATATCATAAGTAATAATACGTATCAGCACTAATAGCAGCATATTAAGATGCTGCTGAATCTTTCGTTTTAACTGTATACTATATTAGCACAGAACGAAAATAGTAAGCAAAAAAAGGGACCACAATGTGGTCCCTTTTTACCCTTAAAGTACCGATATGTACTTACTTCACAGCATCTTTAAGTGCTTTACCTGGTTTGAATGCAGGTACTTTGCTTGCAGCGATTTCGATTTCGTCGCCAGTTTGCGGGTTGCGGCCTTTACGTGCTGCACGTTCGCGAACTTCGAAGTTACCAAAACCGATCAATTGTACTTTATCACCGCTTTTTAAAGCGTCTAAGATTGTATCAAAAACAGCATCAACGGCTTTCGTAGCGTCTTTCTTAGAAAGTTCGCCTGCTTCTGCAACTGAGTTAATTAGTTCTGTTTTGTTCATGCCATTCACCTCCTCCCAAAAGGATATTTATAAAAAATCAATATTACAAACACTGTATAATAGTGATTTGTTACTCTTGTCACCAATTTCTATCGGCCATTGATTTATTCTAAAAATCACAAACCAGAAATTGATCGAAGCTTGTCTGAAAAAATATGTACATTCAGGCTGGAATGGCTTCTACATTGCGTTTTCTGTAAGTAGATTATCATAGAACCCGTTACCTTAGCAAGAAAAATACAAAAATAATGGGAATCTTTTCATAAAAAAATGCATAATCTATACTTTTTGACTTTATACACTCAATTCTTTCCCTATTAAAGAAATCTTAAACCTCTTTAAAAAGCGATAAATCAAGGTTTTCGAGGACTTTTCTATCCTACTCGAACATCTTAAATTTCGCAACACATAAGACTTTAATTCTTAATTAAGAACAAAATATATGTTATATTACCCAAATTATAGAAATGATAAATAAAAAGAAAAAGCTGTCGAGGTTTTCTCAACAGCCTGCAGGTCTTAAAGAATAATGGCAATGAGACCGCCAGAACCCTCATTGATGATTCTTTCTAACGTTTCTTTTAGTTTATAGCGGGCATTTTCAGGCATAAGTGATAACTTTGCCTGAATACCTTCTCTCACAATGGAACTTAAATTCCTGCCGAAGATTTCCGAATTCCAAATGGACAATGGATCATCATCAAAATCCTGCATTAAATAACGGACAAGTTCTTCACTTTGCTTCTCTGTACCGATTATTGGTGCAAATTCAGACTCAACATCTACTTTAATCATATGAATAGAGGGTGCAACCGCCTTTAAACGGACACCGAACCTTGACCCCTGCCTGATGATTTCTGGTTCATCCAAGCTCATATCATTAAGTGTAGGAGCCGCTACTCCATATCCAGTTTGCTTCACCATTTTCAGCGCATCTGATACCTGATCATACTCGGCCTTTGCATACGCAAAATCCTGCATCAAAGCGAGAAGATGATCTTTCCCTCTTATTTCTACACCAACAATTTCTTTAAGAATATCATCATACAGTTCATCTGGAGCAAACAAATCAATTTCAGCGATTCCCTGCCCCATTTCCATACCGGCTAGGCTTGCATGATCAATAAATTCAAATTCATTAAAATTTCCTACAACCCGATCGACATCACGAAGGCGCTTTATATCCTTTACGGTTACTTTAACGGCTTCCTGATAGCTTTCCCGAAGCCAATGGTCTTCTCTAAGTACCATTACCCAACTTGGCAGATTAACGTTTACTTCAAGTACAGGGAATTCATATAATGCTTCTCTTAAAACATTAAGTACATCCCCTTCGCGCATACTTTCAATACTCATCGCGATTACAGGGATATCATATTTCTCTTGAAGGCTTTCCCGAAGTGCGGCCGTATCCGGATGATGAGGCTGGACTGAATTTATGATGATGATAAAGGGCTTTCCTACTTCTTTTAGTTCAGATATAACCCTTTCCTCTGCATCGATATAGTCCTTTCGTGGGATTTCCCCAATTGTTCCATCCGTCGTGACGACTACACCCAGCGTAGAATGATCCTGAATGACCTTTCTGGTGCCAATTTCAGCTGCCTCATGAAATGGGATTGGTTCCTCATACCAGGGCGTATGAATCATTCTAGGACCATTCTCGTCTTCATACCCTTTCGCGCCGGGCACCGTATAACCAACACAATCAACGAGACGTATATTTACATTCAATCCTTCAGCCACTTCTATCGTTGCAGCCTGATTAGGGACGAACTTCGGCTCTGTTGTCATGATTGTTCTCCCAGCGGCACTTTGCGGCAATTCATCCTGTGCTCTTGCACGATCAGATTCAGTATCCATATTCGGAATGACAACTAACTCCATAAACTTTTTAATAAATGTGGATTTACCAGTACGAACTGCCCCGACTACACCTAAGTAGATGTCGCCGCCCGTCCGTTCAGCAATATCTTTGAAAATATCTACCTTCTCCAGCAATATAACCCCTCCCGCTCTTAAGTCTTGGGATGATTTCCATCCACTTGACTACTTTATCTAGGACACTATTAGTTTATGATGTTGTCCTAAAAAAATATTCCTCTTTTATTTGCCCTCTAGTCCATCCCCCCGTGCATTCATCTATATAAGTTAATCATCTGCGCAATCAATTCAGGCGTAGGAGAAGAATAAAAAAAATCCTTCTACTACACTATATTGTGCAGAAGAAGGATTATGCTTATTTTACTAAGAATATTGGTTTTTCAGATTCATCAATTGTATAAGGCAAAGAAAAAGCCGGAACAAAATCAGATTCTTCCACTAAAATCTCCCGAATGTCCTCACCCTTTTTAAAGGTATGTTTTTTTCTCTTTGAGAGCATCGTATAAATCTGGCGTATAATCAACGAATAATTCAGCTTTATTATTCACAATAATCGATAATTGTCTTTGTGAATAAGGACTAGTCACGGTCGGTGCTTCTTTTAGACCCAGTTTCTTATAATCAAGCGTAAATACTTCATCTGAAAGCACCTCACCGTATGGTGGATAACCGTTCGCCTGACGATAACTCGTCAGCCGAAGATTCAAATCCTGAATGGCTTGAGCCATCCTTACATCAAGTAATTTGACAGTAGGATCGGTTTCAACATCAATGAGCACATATTGAAAAATGCCTCCAGCGTCAAACGAATTAGGAGGAGCTTCAGCTATATACCTTGGTACGATCTTTTTAAAATCCACCACGTATTTTTGGTAAATAGGTGTTTCGGCTTCTTTTGTTATAATCGGCAGGATCCCGCCCCCGTTCGTTTGAAATTGATCAACCGCACTTTGTACCGATTGGATTTGTTCTTTGTAAGGGGTTTGGTTTTCTTTCAGTTGACTATCCGGATACATACACCCTGTTAGGAGTAATGGAATACAAAAAATAATAACTGCCCATTTTACTTGTTTCATATAATTCGCCTCGCTTAAGTGGTTGGTCCACTAAATACTACTACAAAGATGATTAAACCAGCGATAATCATAAGTATGTATGCAAAGATCGCCATAAAAGCCTTGAAGAAACCGCTTAATTTATACCGGCTTAGGTAAATAGAAAAAATGGAGATTGCCATAAAGCCCATAGCAATAAAAGAGATCCACATTTTTTGCAATGCTGGTGTCACAAAACCTACTCCTTTATCGTAGTGTATCATCCACTACACATTTTAGTTTATGGGGGCTCGTCCTATTTTGATAAAACAGACTATTCTTCAAGTAAAAAAAGCAGAAGATATGTCTGTAGATATATCTTCTGCCATTTGACTAAACCCACCAGTTCCAAGTTAGATTACTAGTTTACTTTCGATGCATTGTATGCTTTCTACTCTAAAGGCGTATCAGCAAATGCCTATTTTCAGAAAAATATTTCACACATTATTTAATTGGATTTAGAGTAATCGCAAAATTATTCAGATTCCCGCTCTTCCATGATATTAAATAAATCTTCCATTTCACTTCGTTTATCTCGATTCATCAATAAATCAACGGAATCCTTTACATCTTTTCCAGCAAACAATACTCCGTAAAGCGCATTCGTAATCGGCATATCGACTTCATACTTTTGCGCAAGCTGATAAGCAGCCTTTGTGGTTCGAACACCTTCAACCACCATGCCCATATTCGTAAGTACTTCGTCAAGCTTTTGTCCTTTACCAAGCAAATTACCCGCCCGCCAATTTCGAGAATGGACGCTTGTACAGGTTACAATTAAATCGCCAATTCCTGTCAACCCTGAAAAAGTTAACGGATTTGCCCCCATGGCACTGCCTAATCGGGTAATTTCCGCAAGACCACGGGTAATAAGAGCTGCTTTTGCATTATCTCCATACCCTAATCCGTCAGTAATCCCTGAAGCTAACGCAATGATATTTTTTAAGGCACCGCCTATTTCCACGCCAACGATATCTGGATTCGTATAAACACGGAAATATTGATTAATGAATAAATCTTGAATTCGTTCAGCAGCAATCATATTTTTTGATGATACAGCAACCGTTGTGGGATGGCGCAAGCTCACTTCCTCAGCATGGCTTGGTCCAGAAAGGACCACTAAATCCTTCAGCATACTGCTCGACATGTCAGCTTCAATCATTTCAGAAATCCGCATTAAGGAATCCGGTTCAATTCCTTTTGACACATGGACAACCGTAAGCGGCTGTTGACTGACCTGTTCAATATCCTTCAAAACATCACGAATTGCCTTGGTCGGTACTGCCAAAATGATAATATCAAGATCCCTTAGAGCAGAGTCTAATGAGCTATACCCAGTGATTCCTTGTGGAAGCTTAATATCGGGAAGATATTTATGATTGGTTCTATGGGTATTGATTTCTTCAATCTGTGCTTCCTTATGACCCCATAAACGCACTTCATGTCCATTGTCTGCAAGAACCATTGCTAAGGCAGTACCCCAGCTTCCTGCTCCAATTACGGCTGCTTTTTGCTTTGTTCTTGTCATATTCAACCACCTTTTCTCTAAAAGGTAACTATTCTATGGTGAAGGAAGTCAGGACTGAGTGCATCCAAACCATCCCTCAGAACATAGAAAGCCTTCGATCTCTTGATGACTAACTAGATGTCATTATTTTCTTTGACGTCCAAAAATACGAATTGGTGTGCCATCAAACTCAAAGGCATCACGGATTCTATTTTCTAAAAATCTCTGATAAGAGAAGTGCAGAAGTTCTGGATCATTAACAAACACAACAAATGTAGGCGGTTTGATGGCTACTTGAGTGGTGTAGTAAATTTTCAGACGACTACCATTATGAGTAGGTGTCGGGTTCATCGCTACGGCATCCATTAACACTTCGTTAAGAATATTCGTTTGTACACGAAGAGCATGACTTTCACTAACCTTATCAATTACTGGAAGAAGCGTATGGATACGCTGCTTAGTTAATGCAGACAAGTAAATGATTTTAGCATAGTCCAAGAATAAGAAATGAGCTCGAATATCTTCTTCGAATTTCTTCATTGTTTTATCATCTTTTTCTAATGCATCCCATTTATTAACGACAATAATAATTCCTCGGCCTGCTTCATGAGCATACCCAGCAATTTTCTTATCTTGTTCGCGAATGCCTTCTTCAGCATTTAATACCACAAGAACAACATCTGAGCGTTCAATCGCACGCAAGGCTCTAAGTACACTGTATTTTTCAGTGCTCTCATATACCTTCCCTTTTTTACGCATCCCTGCCGTATCAATAATGACATACTCTTTGCCATTAAATTTATAAGGGGAGTCAATCGCGTCACGAGTCGTTCCTTCAATTTCACTAACAATTACCCGCTCTTCTCCAAGCAAAGCATTAACTAATGAAGATTTTCCAACATTCGGTCTTCCAATTAAACTGAACTTGATGACATCATCATCATAATCCTGGCCGCCGAAATCCGGGAAATACTTAGCCACTTCGTCAAGCAAGTCTCCTAAGCCAAGACCATGTGAACCTGAAATTGGGAACGGATCTCCAAATCCAAGTGCATAGAAATCATAAATTTGTTCGCGCATTTCAAGATTATCAATTTTATTAACAGCCAGTACTACTGGTTTTTTTGACTTATAAAGAATTTTTGCAACTTCGTCATCAGCCCCAGTCACACCTTCACGGCCATTTACCATAAAAATGATGACATCCGCTTCATCAATAGCTATCTCAGCCTGTGCACGGATTTGTTCAAGAAATGGTTCATCACCAATATCTATTCCACCCGTATCAATGATGTTAAAGTCATGCGTTAACCATTCTCCTGAACTATAAATCCTGTCTCTCGTTACGCCTGGTACATCTTCAACGATAGAAATTCTTTCTCCAACAATTCTGTTGAAGATTGTCGATTTTCCAACGTTAGGCCGTCCGACGATCGCAATTACCGGTTTTGGCATTGTATTCACCCTTCCACTCCATATATCTTTAAAGCTCATGAAATCCATGAATGCATTTATCTCCACTAAAAAATTGCACTGTTGATTTTCATATTTGCAGAAACTGCAGTTAGGCTTCGGTATGTATTTACCAGCTCTCTAACTATCATATAGTATCAAATTTTCCACCAATCAACAATGATTGTCTAAAAAACACTTTTATTATGATGTCACACGATTCCTTTTATTAGGAATTAAATTTGGCTTGCGTTTGTTGATAGAGCACCTTACTAATCAGTTCTGCAGCAATACAGGCAAGTCCAACTGTGGCAGACAACGTCGCGTTGTCGAGCCACTCAAGGGAAATACTTTTGTAAGGCAAGGTGTGTACAGCCAATAAGCCTGCAAATACACAATCACCCACCACCATCCCAATTATGATGGCACTAATCCGCTGCTTCCAGTCTTTAAATAACAAAAACGCTGTATAATTAATGGCAATTGCTTGCATCCAAGAAGCTTCAAAAATTAGTATAATTGGATCCAGCAAAGCAAATAATTGAAATGCCGCATACCCAATTCCAATTGTACAGAATTTAAAGACAAAATAACTCGTATGAATGAAGGACAATTTCCGATTGTATATCAGTAAACAAATGAACAAATAAAGACCGCCCAAACCTACTCGGTAAGGATAAACAGCTAACTCATATCCAGATAGAATAATCAAAATGAGTATATGACATATTAACTGAGACCGAACAGTCGATTTAGGCATAAAAAACACCACGACCACCCACCCCATCCAAATAATCCAATAAAAAAACAACCCATCCATAACGTTCACCTCCTTTAAAAGACATTATGTCTCCTTTAAAACAAGATTAAACACGCTATGGGCAGATGAATAAAAAATATAGATTACAGGGGAAAATAACAGAAAGGAAAGGGGGAGACATATTGGGAAAAGATCGTCAGGAAAAAAACTTAAAGAAAGCCGCCGAGTCGAATCTGACCGTGACCAATCACTAAAATATCCTGGAGCTACCAGACTTGAAGGACCAGAAGAAGCGAGAAAACGAAATTCCTAAACCTAAAGGAGGCTGTCCAAATCGGACTGCCTCCTTTTTTGGTGCATTCGTTCCTTGCTGTTTTGGCACCACTTAGCTGGTTTTTTTGGGGTTGGTACTTGTGAAAATAGGGTATCTTTCTCTTTTTTGGTAGCTAGATCACTTTTTGGACAAACCCTACTCTACTCTGTTGGTTTTGCGGATTCATTTTCTCTGTTCAGCCTAGGATTTCTGCCTTGCTGCAGTTCCTTCAGCTAAGCTCCCTAAACAAAAAAACAAGTTTCCGCTAGGAAACTTGTTTTTTAAAGAACTATGAGTATCTCTTATTTTAGTTTATTTAGTGCGTCACCAATCATTTCACCAAGTTGGAATCCCTTTGTTTCTTCGGGGATGTCATAATCATATGATGAAGCGGATTCGGCTTCTTCGAGTTCTTTAATGCTTAAGGATAGCCGCTGTTCAGCTTCGTTCACATCCAGCACTTTAACTTTTACAGATTGGCCTTCTTTTAGTACTTCTTGAGGGGTGCCAATATGTTTGTGGGATATTTGAGAAATGTGAACCAGTCCTTCTACACCTGGGAAAATCTCGACGAATGCACCGAAGGTAACTAAGCGGCGTACGGTTCCTTCGAGTATCGAACCTTTAGATGCCTTTTCCGATATTTCTGTCCATGGTCCTGGTAATGTTTCTTTAATAGATAGAGAGATTCGTTCATTATCTCGGTCAATTGATAGAACCTTTACTTGAACCTGGTCTCCCTCTTTAACTACATCAGAAACTTTGTCCACATGTTCATGTGACAGCTGAGAAATATGAACAAGTCCATCTACTCCGCCAATATCGACAAATGCGCCAAAATCAGTAATACGTTGAACGGTTCCTGTAATTGTTTGTCCGCTTTCAATCGTATCAAGCACGTTTGATTTTTGTTTTTCTTTTTCAGCCTCAACTACAGCGCGATGAGAAAGGATTAAACGATTTTTATCTTTTTCTAGTTCAACAATCTTAAATGTAAGTGTTCGATCCTTATAATCAGCAAAGTCTTCAACAAAATAGTCTTCAACCAATGATGCAGGAACAAATCCGCGTACACCAAGGTCCACCACTAAGCCGCCTTTTACTACATCTTTAACTTCTGCTTCAAAGATTTCACCTGACTGGAACTTTTCTTCAAGATGATCCCAAGCCTTATAAGCGTCAATTTTGCGTTTGGATAGAATTAATGCCTCTTCTTCAACCTTGATTACTTCCAGTTCCAGTTCGTCACCTTCTGTAACAGCGTCTGAAGCTTTTTCCACATGCAGACTTGATAGCTCACTGATTGGGATAATACCGTCTGTTTTTGAATTCTCGACATCTACAATCACTTGCTTCTCTTCCACCTTTGATACTTTAGCTTTAACCTTGTCGCCAACCTCAAAGATGTTTACTTCCACTTGATTCATGTCTTCTGCCATTTCGAACTCCTCCTTAACCCATGACTGCTGTGCAGATTTCATCTTATACAGTGTTGTATAAGACCTAAATACAACTTAGCTTCACTATTAATTAATAATTCGGAATTATACCCTTATTTACTAAATTCTAATAAAACGGTGTAATTGTCAAGCAAGAAGGGTTATTTATTTTCAGAAATAAGTTTTTGAATTTCAGCCATAATGACTTTTGTTGCAACATCTGCTGATACCTTTTGGTCACGATAAGGCTGGAAGTCTATTGGTTTACCGTAGACAACTTTTACTTTACCGAGAAACGAATAAGGTCCAATAACCGCACAGGGAACAATATGAGCTTGGGAGCGAAGTGCAAAGAAACCTGCTCCAGATAAACCTTCGCCTAATTCCCCGTTCTTGCTTCTGGTTCCTTCAGGAAATAAACCTAAAACCCTGTCATCCTTAAGTATGGCTAATCCTTTTCTTAACGCCTCCCTATCACTTAACCCGCGCTTAACAGGAAAAGCATTGATTTTAGGCATTATACCCTTTAACACAGGGGCTCGAAACAATTCTTCCTTAGCCATAAAGTGAATATCCCTTGGAGAGGTAGTTCCGACTGCAAGCGGATCTAAATTATTTATGTGATTCGCACAAATGAGAACTCCCCCTTCTTTCGGAAAATGTTCTTTACCGCTGGCTTTGATTCTATAAACGGGTGATAGTCCAATCTTTACCACGTTTTTTGCAAAAGTGTAAAAGTTCAAGCGCGCTCTTTCCTTTCCTCAATCAGAACAATAATTTTCTCTGCTACTTGTTCAATTGTAAGAGACGTTGTATCTATCTCTATTGCATCCGCTGCTTTCTTAAGAGGAGATACCTCTCTCTCAGAATCCAGCTTATCACGCAGTGCGATTTCTTCTTTTAATTTCTCTATATCTGCAGAAAATCCTTTTTGCATATTTTCTTGATATCGGCGATGTGCCCGTTCATCTACAGAGGCAATTAAGAAGACTTTCACTTCCGCATCAGGAAGCACATGCGTACCGATGTCTCTTCCATCCATTACAACGCCGCCGCTTCGGCCTAACTCCTGCTGTCTTCTGACCATCTCTTCTCGAACAAGACGATGTTTAGATACTTCTGAAACAGTGCTTGTAACTTCATTATTACGTATTTCTGAAGTCACATTTTCTCCATCAACGTAGACCAACTGACCTATTTCGGATGGTTGTAGTTCTATTGCAGTAATTTCTAAAAGCTGCTTCAATGCCAGCTCATCTGACACATTTACACCTTGGAGTAATGCTTTATATGTTAATGCCCGATACATCGCACCTGTATCGACATATATGTAATTGAATTTCTCT
>NZ_AJTN02000032.1 GCF_000305495.1 Peribacillus psychrosaccharolyticus ATCC 23296
TTCTCTGAATTGTCACATTTAACTAAAAAAACTAGCCGAGAAATTCTCGACAGTTTTTTAGTATTAGTTGGAATCGCCTGGATATACAATGCCTATTTGGCGACGGGCTTCATCCATAATTTCCATGACAGCAATGGATGTGTCCCACGTATTCTGTGAAGACTGCTGTTGTCCGCTTTCAACCAAATGAATAAATTCCTTTGTTTCGTAATACATAGATTCCTCTGTTTGTTCATTGCTTATATCAGTAAGTGACCCATCATGAGCACGTAGTTCAATTTTTTCCGGACTAGATATATGATGTATAACCATAGATCCATCCTCTCCAAGGATTTCCGAAGGCAGAGGTGAGGCCGTTATTTTCGAATACATGACCACTGCTTCCATTCCATCATAGCTGAGAAGAATACTTCCATTCCCATCTGCCCCAGACTCAAGCACGTGGCCTGTCGCCTTAATAGAATTAGGCTTACCAAACAAAACGACAAGTGGATAAATTGTATAGACACCTAGATCCATCAAGGCCCCATTAGAAAGAGCTGGATTGAAAGCGTTTAAAACTGTCCCTTGTCGATAGGAATCATAACGCGATGAGTACTGACAGTAATTCGCGAAGTATGTACGTACTTTCCCAAGCTTATGGATATTATCCTGGATGCTCTTAAAGTTCGGCATTAATGTTGATTTCATCGCTTCCATTAAAACAACGCCATTTCTTTTCGCTGCTTCAATCATCGCACGTGTTTCTGCTGCATTTGAAGCAATTGGCTTCTCACATAGTACATGCTTTCCATTTTCTAAAAACAGAATAGCTTGTTCTGCATGATAAGCATTCGGACTTGCGATATACACCGCGTCAATCATATCACTAGATGCCATTTCCTCAAGACTTGTAAAAGTATTCTCAACATGATAGTTGCCGGCAAACTCACGAGCTCTTTCCTCTGATCGTGAATAAACGGCTGTAAGCTTAAATTCCTCAAGTGCTTCAGACGCCTTTAAAAAACGTTCTGTAATCCAGTTAGTTCCGATAATCCCAAATCGTATCATGTTTAGCCTCCTAATATATTGTTTTGTTCTTTATTTAATATATCCTCATGTCGCAATGAAAGCTAGTACTCTATGAATAGCCTATGACAGGATTCCCTGCATAGTGAGGAAATGATAAAGCGCTCCTACCTTTCCCGCCTCATTTTTAAAAGAGCAGGATTCCACCTCTGTAATATCGAGGGCTGGCTTCCGAATGCGTGCTATCCGATTCCGCACTTCTTTTACCACAACTGTTTGTGCACTTACACCCCCGCCAATTAAAATCTTTTCTGGAGCCAGTACATGAATAAGATTTGCTGTTCCGATTGCCAGCGCGTCATAAAAATTTTCTAAAGCAGCTAACGCATCGGAATTCCCTTGATCTGCCAGCCTAAAAATATCTTCTCCAGTAACTGCAAAATCCATTCGTACAGATGCGTCTTCTACAAGTGCCCTAGTAGATCCCAAAGCACTAAATGACCCGCGCTGCATGACCGTTTCCAGCTTATTATCGAACCTCAAAGCCATCAGACCAAACTCGCCTGCCATTCCTAATCGGCCTCGATAAAGCTTACCGTTAATGAAAATCCCTCCACCAATACCCGTACCAGCGGCAATACAGACGAAATTATCACAATCCATGGCAGATCCCTTCCATTTTTCAGCCAGCGTAACACAGTTTACATCATTATCTAATTCTATTGGCAGACCCAGGTCATTTAACTCCTCTTTCACATTTCTCCCCATTAAATCGGTTACTGCTCCCGCAAAATGAATGTAACCGGTTACTATTTCAACCGCACCTGGGACACTCATTGCAACTCCATTTAGTGTATACTCTTTCTGATATTCCCTGACAATATCCTTTAATATGGCGAAGGTAGCATTCATACCTTGTACAGGAGTTTTTGTAATCCCTGACTTTAACGTTTCTGCTTGTTCATCCATTACTGCATGTTTTATAGTTCCTCCGCCAATATCGAGTACTGCATAGCGCTTCATCACTGCACACTCCTTTCGTGTTTAAATAAAGACCTTTATATTGTATTCAGTCAAATAAACCAAAACCTTCAACCCAAGAATAGATACTGTCCTTTTCAAATATCACGCGGTAATGTAGATTTCAAATATACTTTATCGATTAGGTTATAACTTAATACTAAAAGGCGGTCTGGTTGATGTCAATTCTTTTTTAGACTTACTACCAATGGGATATCCCAAAATATGTACATAGCAAATACCCTTTCGTTTTAAGAAAAGGGGGCTTGCAGCGGCAGTCTCGCTTTCTCGAGTATCCAGCGTGAAGACAAGGCCAGTAAAAAAGGCAGGATAAAAATACACACGATTAGATTGTCTCTAGAAATCAGGTAAAGACTACTAATGGATGCTAAAAGCAACAGAGAGTACTGCCACTTTTTAATGCAATATACAAACGAAAAGGTTAAAGCCTGCTTAAGCTGCATTTCGCCAAACACTATAAAGTGGGTAAGATAGACGGTAATAACTAATGTTAACCCCAAAAGGTAGAGTACTATAATCAGAAAAAAGAGGGAATTCCCCCCCTCATGATAAGAGAACCAATAAAGTCCCGAAAACAGACAGACAAATATAAGAGACAACACTAAGGACGAAGATTGAACGCCTTGGTATTTTCGATAGTAACCCTTGCTTGCTAAAGCTACGTCTGCATCCCCCTCTTGTTTAAGATCAGCTAACACTGCCGTGAGCATGCAGGCTGCAGGCAATACCCCATAGACAATCAGACCTTTCAACGTATAAAGCCAGAAATAACCGCTTGCTGTAAAACATTTCGATAAAAAACTCACACCTCGGAACAATGCTGTATTCATACGCTCATTCCTTTCGCATGCCTCAGTTGTTTAGATCTCTAACCGATTCTCTATAAATAATATTCCCCTTAATAAAAGTACGACCGTATTTCTTGTCTTTATCCCTCACTTTTTCAAGGATAAATTTAACCGCCACACGAGACATTTCTTCCATATCAACAGCGACTGTCGTTAATTGAGGCTCTGTAAGCGTCGCATAAATATCATTATCAAATCCCATTACCGAGCAATCTTCCGGCACATTAATCCCTTTTTTCTTTAATAGATTAATCAAATTATAAGCAACTTGATCACAGTTACATATAAACGCTGTCGGCAGATCTGCAGGCAGGTCAATATCGATAAACCTCCCCCGCTCATCACGGTCACTAATCACATAGCTTTCTTCTAATCGAATTCGATGTTCGAGTAATGATTTGTAATAGCCAAGATAACGATCTTGAATACTACTAGTTGCATAGATATTCCCGACAAAAGCTATTTTCCTGTGCCCGCTTTTGATTAAGTAATTCGTTGCCTCATATACACCATAAAAGTTATCGGTCAGCACGGAATCTATATTGTTTTGGTCATTATAAAAATCAAGAAAAATAACCGGAACATCCATATCATATATGGCTGCTGCATAGTCATTATTAATTTGTCCAAGGATAATAAAACCGTCAGCCTTTCGTTCATTATAAATTCTCGGCAGCCTCACAGAGGTCTCATCTTCCTCACTTAGAATATGAAGAATACCAGAGTACTGGCGGCTGTCGAGGACTTGTGAGATGTATTGGTAAAATTGCAGATAAAAAGATTGCGTGGTACCTGTAAATCGCTCTGGAATAATTACACCAATATTATAGGAATATCCTTCCTTCATTGATTTCGCAAGGGTATTAAACCGGTAGCCCATTTCTTCGGCCACACTCTTGATTTTTTCCTTAAGCTCGTCACTGACACCCTCTTTATCATTCAGTGCTTTTGAAACAGTTACACTGCTAATACTTAACTTTTCAGCAATATCACGCATCGTCACGTTGCTTTTCACATCTATTCCTCCAATTCCGATAAATCCACTCTACTGTTAGTTTACTTGCGATTAAGTAGTTCTGCAAAAAATGGATAGACCTTATCGCCAAGTGTCGGCAAATAATCATGGCCATATTCGTAAAAGACAACCATATCCTTTGGAGAAACAATCTTATTAAAAGCCGCAAACTGAGTAGAAGGGGGACAAATCTGATCTTCCATAGCTGTGACCCACATCACTTCAGCTTGAATTCGGTCGGCCAAATGCTGAATATCTATATAACCAAGCTTATTCCAAAACTCTTTTTCCCGCCTATGATTAGGATCTCTCAACTTGAAAAAGTAATGGATTTCTTCATACGCTGAGTGAGTAATATCCATCTCCCACGCTCGTCGGTAATCAGATAGAAAAGGATAGATAGCAACTGTTTTTTTTATGCGCGGCTCAAGCGCCGAACACACGATAGAAAGCGCACCGCCCTGTGATGCACCGTATGTACCGATCCGTTCAGGATCAACCCCATCCATGGACATAAGAATCCTTGCTGCTTGAACAGTATCTAGAAATACATGACGATAATACAACTTTTCAGGATCATCATCCTCAAGACCGCGGATGATATGCCCCTTCAATGTAGATCCTTTCACCTGAAGATTATCCTCTGAAAGTCCCCCCTGTCCACGACAATCCATGGCAAGAACAGTAAAGCCCTCCGCTGCATAAGCCACTTTATCAATCCAATCACCACTGTTGCCATGGTACCCATGAAACCACAAAAGCCCAGGTCCCTTGTCGCTCTGCTGTTTGGGTCTTACAAGCTGACAATGGACTCTAGCACCACCAACTCCTATAAAATACACATGAAAACACTCAGCCATCATAGATGGATAATCAAAACGTTCTACCTCATAAGTTAACGACAGTTCATTTAGTTCCTTTATGCCTTTATCCCAGTATTCTGCGAAATCAAAGGGCTTTGGATTTGTCCCCTTATATGAACCTAATTCGGCCATTGACATATCTATTTGCATAAACATATCCTCCTTTTATGTTAGAACACCCTGCTCACAAATTAAAATCCTTCCGACTATTTAACAGAGCCTTGTGCAAATCCGTTATAAATATGCTTTTGCAAAGCAAGGAAAGCAATCACTGTCGGAATAATAGCTATAATGATTCCCGCTGAAATTACTTCCCATTGTGATCCATAGGGTCCTTTGAATTTAAAAAGTGCGGTTGAAATTACCTGTAAATCTGTTTTTGGCATATACAAAAAGGGTGTATAGAAATCGTTATATACATTGACGCCCTTGACAATAATGACGGTAACAATTGCAGGCTTTAACAGCGGTAAAATAATTTTCCAATAAATTGTGAAATAAGATGCTCCGTCAATCATTGCTGATTCATCTAGAGACTTCGAAATAGAATCCAGGAATTGCAAGAAAATATAAACGGCAATGATATCTGTACCTAAATATAAGATAATCGCAGCCCATCTGGTGTTAAATAGTCCTAGTGAGTTCACGATTTGAAAGGTCGCTACTTGTGTGGTAACACCTGGAATCAAGGTTGCAAGTACGAAGGCACCCATCAATGCTTTCGACCCTCTAAAATTAAATCGATGAAGGACAAAAGCAATCATGGACCCAAGCAGTGTGGCCCCAACAATGGAGACAATCAAAATAAACGTAGTATTCATAAACCCAGTCAGCATATTGCCTTCAACAAAAGCACGTGTATAATTTTGAAAATTAAACCAGTTCTCAGGAGGAGTCATCGGACTGGTGCTTGTATACTCCTTACCAGTTTTAAAAGAAGCAAAAAAACGACCACGATCGGTATCAGTGCTAAAAACGCTCCAAGCAGTAAAGTAAAATACTTCATAATAGAGAGCAGCGCGGTTTTCAACTGGTACATGCATTACTCCTCCTCTTTGAAAGCACTTTTTTGAATTAAGGTAACGATAATAACAATTAAGAGCAACACAACAGCCATCGCTGATCCGAGGCCAACTTTACCGTACTTAAAGGCAATGCTGACTGTTTGGATGACGAAAGTTTCACTCCCATTTGATCCGCCAGTCATTATATAAGGGATTTCGAATGCACTAATTGCACCGCTGATTGCCAGAATTAAATTTAATTGAATAATCCTTTTGATACTCGGAAGAATGATATAGATAAATTGATGCCATCTGTTCGCACCATCAATTTCGGATGCCTCAAAAACCTCTCCAGAAATAGAGGATATTGCACCGAGAAAAATAATAAAATTAAAACCCATGTATCTCCATACAGAGGTTCCAGCAAGTGAAATATTAATAATATCTGGATTCCCCAGCCAAAGTTGAATGATGTTTCCCAAACCTATTGCCTGCATAACCGTATCTAGCGTGCCTTCCGGTCGGAAGAAAATTAGAAACATAAACCCGATTGCCACACCATTTAATAAATATGGAAAAAATAAAATACCTTTAAACAAGTTTTTAAATTTCACGTTAAAACTCAAAATAGTAGCAAAGTATAAGGCAATTCCCATTTGGAAAAATGTTGCGGCGAAATAATATAAGCTGACTGTAAATACCTTAAAATACTCCGGTCTCGTAAAAATCATCTTATAGTTTTCCAGTCCTACATACTCTTTATTTTTACTGAATCCGTTCCAATTAGTAAAACTGTACTGGATCATATTCATGACTGGGACGTAGGCAAATGTGATTAATAAGGCAACTGGAATCAGAGAAAAGGCCGCTATAATTACAAGCTGCTGTTTTTTATAGGGCAGATTTGAAAACTTCAAATTAGTAGGCACCTCCAGGGATAATCAGTGCTAGCCATTAATAACTCCCCGCCGCCTGTCTTTAACGACGGGGAATCTCTTTTTCTAGTAAACTCTTTTTCTTATTTAATTTTCGCCCGCGCTTTATTCCAGTCTTTGTTCAATCTGTCTGCAATATCATCGAATGACTCTTTACGGTTTCCAATCCCTGCTTCCACAATTTCTTTCTTATGATCCTCAAGCCAGAAACCCACTTCTGATTCCTTATCAATCTTATCTAAAAGACCCTCTTGACCATCATTTGCTGGTGTCAGCAATGAAAATTCTACACCCTGTTCTTCATATTGCTTCAGCTCTTCTGGAAGTTCTGCACTTTTCGAAGCACTAATTCCACCTGCCTGTTCCACAGAGTAATTCGATTCATTTATAAACCAGTCTACCCACGCTTCAGCAGCTTCTTTACTTTCGCTATTTTTATTTACACCAATTTGGAAGTCAGCTCCCAATGGAAAAATTACTTTATCTGCATTGGTTGGGAATGGCATATATCCAATATCGTCCGGGTTATCCGCTTGTGACTTGATTTGTTCAATCGCCCATGATCCCAGCACCATTGTCGCAATTTCTCCTCTGCCCATCATGGCTTTAGAAGTTTCCCAATCTGTTGTTAATGGATCTTTCTCAATTAAGCCTTTTTCAGCCACATCATACATTAATTTATACATCTCATAATGAGGTTTGCCTTTACCGAATGGATCGTCTTCATTAATCATCTTTATATTATAATAATCAGGATCTCCTGCTACAGTAGTCACTGCCCCTTCCCATTGAGTTAAAGGCCAGCCAGCCGCATAATTGGTGTAGAGAGGGACAGCTTTTGTAGAATCCTTTACCTTTTGCAGAACTTCAGTGAACTGCTCAAACGTCTTAGGAATTTCTGAAACGCCTGCACTTTCAAATACTTTTTTGTTGTACACAATTCCCGTATACGTGATGGCAATCGGAATTCCATATACCTTGCCATCAACCGCACGTTCTTCTACCCCCATATATTGATCCTTCATCTCTGCTAAATCTCCAAGGGGTTCAAAGAACGAAGGGATGTCTTCGATAGGCACCTGTGTTGGAATTAATAAAACATCACCATAATCCTTCGTGTTCATCCTAGGGGTAATTTCTCCGCCATAGTCTGTCAACGCTTCGAAACTCACGTTTACCTCTGGATACTTTTCATTGAATTTAGACGCATAGTCTTTAAAAATGGTATCCACAATATCCGTACGCTGGGTAATAACGGTAATATCTCCGCTGATTTCCCCTTCCTTTTCTCCTCCTTTATCAGTGGAGGTTTTTTCATCCGAACAACCTGCTAAGAACATTGATGAAACAAGTAATACTGAGGATAAACTCATTAGTACTCTACTTTTCTTCATATAATTACCCCTTTCTCTGAAAAAATAAGTTATCGTTAAGGTTACAACTTAATACTAGTTTGATAGCGCTTTCTTGTCAATTTATTTTTAAATAAATGGTAATTATATTTCCAGACAATTCCTAAAAAAGTGTCTTTATGGGGTTTCTTTTTACACCTTAAATGGGTAATAATAGGAAAAAGGAGTTGAGGAAGTATGGCAAATTTAATGAAAAATAAAGTGGCCTTAGTAACCGGAGGGAGTTCTGGTATTGGTCGTGGAGCTGCCTTAAAGCTTGCAGAAAATGGGGCGAGAGTTGCCTTACTTGACCTTAATGCTGAAGATGCTATGGAGGTAAAGCGCGAAATTGAGGATCTCGGCAGCAAAGCAATTATTGTAGAAGCGGATGTTTCCAAAACAGAAGATATGGAACAAGCCTTCAAAAAAGTCTTTGAAGAATGGGGCCAACTTGATTTTGTCTTCTCAAACGCCGGGATAAACGGGGTAATCTCACCCATTGAGGATATGTCAATCGATGAATTCGATACCACCATCCACACAAATTTACGCGGAACCTTTTTAACAGTAAAAAATGCTATTCCTTACATGAAAGAAAATGGCGGAAGCATTGTCATTACGAGCTCGGTTAACGGAAATCGAACATTTAACAAATTCGGCTTTTCAGCCTACAGCACCTCAAAAGCCGGACAAGTCGCATTTGGTAAGATGGCTGCTCTTGAACTGGCACGATATAAAATCCGCGTGAATATGATTTGCCCAGGCGCAATAGACACGAATATAGATTCAAATACGTTTCCTGAGAACGAAAATCTCAAAAAAATCACCATTCCAATTGAATACCCTGAAGGGGAGCATCCACTGACTGGTGAAGCTGGTAAACCAGATCAAGTTGGGGATTTGGTTCTCTTTCTAGCCTCTAACTTATCCTCTCATATTACGGGCACAAAGGTATATATCGATGGAGCAGAATCCTTATTATAAATATGTACATAAGCCGTATCTCCGTTTAGGGATACGGCTTTCATCTTTATTTACCATGAATGCGGCGATTATAAGAAACCGCGTAGGCATCATGACGGAAATGCAAAATAGGATCATCAGAGCATTCAATGCCCTCTGGTACGATTGTCGGGTCAAACAGAACCATATCTGGCGGATCAACCAGTTTCTTAGAAATAGTGAGATGTCCAATTTCTATCGTTTGCCGTTCTGCCGGCCACGCTGCTGTTGGATCGTCTGTTGGATCCCCTTCTTCTCCTAACTGAATCATAAGTGTAAAAACGACTGGTTCTCTTTCCACTCTTTCCGTTAATTCTTCATTTAGATAATCGGCTGAATAGTCAGCGGCTTCTAGTTTCCCGTACATTCCGAGTCCCGCATCAGGTTCCCATTGATACTTAATCGGCTGTTTCCTGCCATCCTTATTAATAAAATTAAAAACATGTATGGAAAAATAACGAGCCATCGCAAAACTAAGGGGTGATCGCATTTCCTTAATCATCTTAAAGCTTACTTTACTTTCCGGATAGTTCACTGCAATTTTCATCAACTCTTTTAGGTTCGGTATGCCCTCCTCAGCTGACTTGAAAAATTTCATTATCTCCACAAATGCTTCAGGCGTTTTCGCAAAGAAAATGGGAATCGTAACGGCAATAAGATTGGTAACCGATCCATCTGGTAATTGAAACTGCACAGCCATTCCTTTAGGGGGCGTCAACGCATCTGCATGTGTTGGGTTCGGTGAACTATTAGAAAAGCGTACAATGGCTGGTACGGGTGTATGTAATAGATGCGGTGCTGTTGTAAATGCACTCGCTTTCCCATTAGGGGTAAATACCGCCTCATAATAATCCCCTTTTGCATGTGCCCGTCGATACCCTGGAAACGTTCCAGCAGCTTCTTCAATAGCATCGACTGCCTTAACAGGAAGCTCATTTGCTTTCTCCATTTGTTCACATCCTTTCTTTATAGAAAAAACAGTTTCTCTATCATACTAGTACCCCGATTTCAGCATTCTTATCCATTAGAACTCTCCCTTCTGACAAACAAAAAACCTGCATAGGCAGGTTTCTTAGTCAAAAAATTCTAGATAAGGTTTGGTTTCTTTATAGTAGTTCATCCTATCTTCGAGTGTACCTGTATGGAATTCAAACTTATGGCCATCCGGATCGGTAAAATAAATCGATTCCTTATCCCGCACGTCACGATTCCGTCCTGGCAATATAGATACATTGAACTTTTTTAATTTATCTTCAATCAGTGCCAGCTCATTTTGTTTCACTGAGAAGGCAATATGAGTATAAGAGCCTTGTATTTCATTTCTTGGTATAGTCTCCTCCAGGTTAAGTGCGAGCCATAACCCATTTAAATCAAAGTAGGCGGTGGTTTTGCCCTTCACTAACAACTTCGCATCGAAAACAGTTTGATAAAAGAGAATCGATTTATCCAAATTAGAAACTGAGAACAACAGATGATTAATCTCCAACTTCCCATCTCCTTCTTCCATTTAACTTATGCTTTAGAAACTGGCAGCATGATCGTAAAAACCGTGCCTAATTGACTGCTGGCTACCTCCATCCGGCCCCCATGATTATCGATAATCGTTTTCGATATAGAAAGTCCAAGTCCGGTGCCGTCACTTTTTGTAGTAAAAAATGGATCAAATACTTCTGATAAAATAGCAGGATCTATTCCAGAGCCATTATCCTTAAAGGTGATAGCAAGCCAATCCTCTACTCTGTCAGCACTCCAATCAATTCGTAATTTCTTCTGTTCAATTGCCTCAACTGCATTACGAAATAAATTAATAAATACTTGGATGATTTCATCTTTATTCATTTCAATGATACATTGAGATGCTTCCTTAGAGATAGTATGGTTAACGGTCGCATGATACAAGAACGATTCATTTGAAAGGATTTTTAAAAGGTGATGATTAACAAATAAATCAAATTCTATTTTTTCTCGATTCGTATGCGCCGATCGTGAAATTTTCAAAAAATCGCTGATAATCGTATTTGCCCGATCTATCTCAGGAATAAGTAACGTCCTAAATAGCTCAGCACTCTCTTTATCTATATTTTCCTGCATTAATTGTAAAAAGCCTCTCACCGTTGTAAATGGGTTTCTGAGCTCATGAGCAATTCCAGCAGCTATTCCCCCCGCAAGGGCTTGCTTTGCCGCACCTTTATATAAATTAACAAACTGAAAGATTCCTATTACTCGCTTAATCGAACCATCTTCTTCATAAATGATTCGGGTATTAACAACACCATAATTTTTATCCATGATCAAATGGTTTATGGTATCTTCCTTTGTGGTCAATGTTTTCAACAGGAAGATTTCTTCATCAGGCAGTTTTAAAAGATCCCGGATATGGGTGCCCACAATCTCCTTCTGATCAACATGTAAATCAAGAGCTGTCTGCTCATTGCAAAGTGTCACCAATCCATCTTTATCAATAAAAACTATATGATGAGGTACATGATCAAAGAGATGGGTCATATACCCCTCCATAATAGAAAAACAATCGTAATTAAATGATGAATTCATACTAGTATTCTTTCCTTCTATATAAGAAACATCTTTGCCGCTAGATTTTTCCACTATCATTCCATGCCTAGAATGATAGTGAAAAGGAAAAGGAAGCTCAGAGACCAGTTCTTTATAACGATGATTTTCAATTTTTAATGATTCTATTTCATCCTCAATAGACATATCTTTCATAGTTTACTCCTCATGTTTTAATTCAAACGAAAATATAGTAGCTAAGGACTGAACGCCAATCATTTCCAGCTATCCTTAATTATACGTTACTTTTTCCCTGATTTTAGACTAATTACTAAATTTTATTATATATTCATTGATTTTACTAGATTTAAAAGGCACAATTAAACTGTTACTCTTTTTACAAATGCAGGTACTTGAATGGAGGAAATTAATATGATACAAAGAAATATTAATCGAGTCGCACTTATAGGTGCAGGATCCGTTGGGAGTAGTTATGCATTTGCCCTGCTTAACCAGTCAATTACTGAAGAATTAGTTATAATCGACGTTAATGAAGATAAAGCTATGGGAGATGCAATGGATTTAAACCATGGCAAAATTTTTGCACCTAACCCAACTAAAACATGGTACGGAAATTACGATGATTGCAAAGAAGCGGATATCGTCTGTATATGTGCAGGAGCGAATCAAAAACCAGGAGAAACTCGTTTAGACCTTGTTGAAAAAAACCTAAAGATATTTAAATCCCTTGTTGATCAAGTAATGGCAAGCGGCTTCGATGGGATCTTCTTGATTGCTACCAATCCTGTCGATATATTAACCTATGCAACATGGAAATTCAGTGGACTGCCAAAAGAACGAGTAATCGGCAGTGGAACGATTCTCGATTCTGGACGATTCCGTTTCTTACTGGGCGAATACTTCGATATTGCCCCGGCAAATGTACATGCGCATATTATTGGAGAGCATGGAGACACGGAGCTGCCTGTATGGAGCCATGCAGATATAGGCGGAGTACCTGTTGAAGAATTGATTACCCGAAACCCAGAATATAAAATGGAAGACCTAGACCAGCTCTTTGTGAACGTAAGAGATGCCGCCTATCATATTATCAAGAAAAAAGGCGCTACGTATTACGGAATTGCTATGGGGCTTGCCCGAATCACCAAAGCCATCCTAAATAACGAAAACAGCGTCTTAACCGTCAGCACCTACCTTGATGGAGAATATGGAGAAAAAGACGTCTACATCGGTGTCCCTGCCGTAGTTAACAGAACCGGAATAAGAGAAATACTTGAACTAACACTATCTGAAACCGAACAAAAACAATTTACACACAGCTCAACCGTATTGAAAGAAATTTTGAATCCACACTTTAAGGAAGCCCGCTGACCCACCCAATAGAGGCAAAAAAAGAAAGGCAGTTTTTTTTGCCTTTCTTTTTTAATGTTTCAGCTATATTAAGGGGTTACTCCTATGGATGATGAAAGTTTTCATTTAAATGGATCGCTAATCCTTAGGACTTTTTTAGGATACACCTTTTAAGAAAACCTGCTGCTGACTCCTAAGTATTCTTGGGGGATTTCTTCTTCTTTTTTACCATTTTGGTCGTTAATCCCGACTGAGATTCTGGAATTCCCCGGGGTCACTATTTTCAACACAAAAATACCCCATGGGGCATATTTGTTTTAAGGGTTTTTGAAAATGGGTCGCTAATCTTTAGGTCTATTTCTTAAGATACACTTTTTAGGAAGACCTGATGAATAAGTTTCCATGGGGTGTATTTTATCTATTTTCCTGCTATTCCGGCTGTTAATCCCGTCTGGTCTTCACGTATTCCCGTCTGAGATGGCCGTAATCCCGTCTGGATCATGCATATTCCCGTCTAGAGGCTGCTTATTCCCGTCTGGGCACTATTTTCAGTACAAAAATACCCCATAGGGCACCACGAACATGCGTCACTTTCTTATGACTATACGAAAAAACCCCACAAAAAAAGACCAGCTATGCAGCTGATCTTTTCTTTCTTGTTGCCTGGCAATGTCCTACTCTCACAGGGGGAGACCCCCAACTACCATCGGCGCTGAAGAGCTTAACTTCCGTGTTCGGAATGGGAACGGGTGTGGCCTCTTCGCCATCATTACCAGACTATAAAGGAACGTTGTTCCTTCAAAACTAGATAATAAGAAGGTTTTTTGCATGTTTTTAAAACGTTTTTGTCCAGTTACGGCTCCTTGCTTATCGGTCGTTTCGATCCGTCATTCAAATCCAAGTTCAGGATTTGCCTGGCCGGCTCTCCAACGCCTCTCAAT
>NZ_AJTN02000031.1 GCF_000305495.1 Peribacillus psychrosaccharolyticus ATCC 23296
AGCATCTGCTGGTGTTTCTCTTAATNTTGGGATCAATGTCATCGTTTGTTTCATCTTTGCACCTCTTCAATTACATATATTAAAAAGCATCAAAACAAAAGCGCTATAACCTTAGCGCTGATTGCATTTTCCTTATCTTGCTTATCGTCCAATTATACATGAGATATCAAGATAAGAAAAGCTGAAGCAGCGAAAAAACAAGCCAGCCGAGATTGTCTCAGCTGGCTGATTTTACTTTCCCTCCTATACTAGAGGAAAAAGCGTTGAATATCGTTCCAGGTTACCAAAATCATTAAGAGCATTAATAAAGCAAAGCCGACAAAGTGGACAAGGCCTTCTTTTTGGCGATCAATCGGCTTCCCTCGTAAGAATTCTACCAAGAAGAACAGCAATCTTCCGCCATCAAGTGCAGGCAGCGGGAGTAGATTCATAATTCCTAGGTTAATACTTAGCAATCCTGCCCACTTCATTAAGTAAAAGATTCCTGATTTAGCGACTTCCTCCGTTGACTTATAAATGCCAACCGGACCAGATAACGCATCAAGCGAGAACCCTCCAGTAATTAGAGAACCAAGAATAACAAAGATCTGCTTTGTCCAAAAATAAGTTTCTGTAAACCCATATTTGAAAGCATTAATTGGAGACTTCTCTACAGGAGGATAGACTCCAATTACGCCGACTTTTTCTCCTTCACGATCAACTTCTTGTGGAACAACTAAAATTTCTTCTGTTTTATTCCCACGCTCAACAACAAATTCAATTTCTTTACCAGGATTTTTCTGGATGGCTTCCTGCACATCCTGCCAGCTTGAAACTTCATTGCCGTCAATACTTTGAATTTCATCACCATTTTTCAAACCAGATGTGATGGCTGAACCGTCTGCGGTCAACTCCCCAAGACGTGGTTCATCCACAGCCACTCCTTGAAATAAACCGATAATGACAAAGATGACAAAAGCTAAGACAAAGTTCATCATAGGACCAGCAAAAATGGTCATCGTCCGGTGGCCTAATGACTTCGAGTTAAATTGACGCTCGAATGGAGCAATTTGATTCTCTACTCCCTCACTCACTACCACTGCATCTTCAACTATTTTGAACGTTTGAAGTGTATCTTCTTCGCCTTCTTCATAACCCTGAATGATCAGTTTATGTTCAAGATCGGCTGCTTCTACTTCAATCACCCGTAAATCCGGATATTTGTCCTTATTGTCGAGGACAATCTTTGTTACAATTTCTTCTGAATTGAATAGCAAGCCAACCCGATACCCTGGTTTGAGTTCTGGGTTTTCAGCATCTTCACCAGCCATACGGACATAACCGCCAAGCGGGAGTAACCGGATGGTATAAACCGTTTCATTTTTTTTGTAAGTAAATACTTTAGGACCAAAACCTATAGCAAATTCACGGCAGAGTATTCCTGCACGCTTCGCAAATACTAAATGACCAAGCTCATGAAAAAAGACAAGTGACCCAAAGATCACAATAAAGGCTACTATTGTTTGAACGGTCAGCACGAGTTTCTCACCTCTCTTTTACTAGTGTATGGACCAACTGACGGGTACTTTCATCCACTTCTTGAATTGTTGCTAAATCTGGGACAGCTATCACCGTATGATGATTCATTGCCTTTTCAATCAGCGTTTCGATTCCTAAGAAAGTTACCTTTCCATCAAGAAAAGCAGCTGCAGCTACTTCGTTCGCGGCATTCATCACAGTTGGCATTGTGCCGCCTATTTTACCTGCTTCATAGGCAAAACGCAAACATGGATAACGATCAAAATCCATCTCAGCAAAATGAAGCAATCCAAGCTTCGCAAGATTCAGCCGGTTGCTTGACGCAAGAGGCAGACGATCAGGGTAGGTTAAAGCATATTGGATCGGTACCCGCATATCTGGGCTGCCCAGCTGGGCCATCACACTGGAATCATGAAATTCAACCATTGAATGGATAATGCTTTCTTTATGTAGAAGCACATCTATTTGTTCATAAGGTAAATCAAACAACCAGTGAGCCTCAATGACTTCAAGCCCCTTGTTCATCATCGTTGCTGAATCAATAGTAATCTTCGCACCCATTGACCAATTCGGATGATTCAGCGCTTCTTCAACCGTGACTCCAGCGAGCTGTTCACGTGTTCGATCTCTGAAACTGCCACCCGAAGCGGTAATAATCAATCTTTCAATATTTTTTTCCTGCTCACCCTGAAGTGCTTGAAAGATTGCAGAATGCTCACTATCAACCGGAAGAAGGCTGATACCAGCTTGTTTAGCCGCATCCATAACAAGATGACCTGCCGTTACTAATGTTTCTTTATTGGCAATCGCAATGTCTTTTCCCGCTTTAATCGCTTCGAGAGTTGGAAATAATCCAACACTGCCAATTACTGCATTTACAAGTACATCCGCACGATGATATACAGCCGTTTCAACCAATCCTTCATCACCATATGTGAAGGTAATTCCCTCTTTTGAAAATTCACTCTTTAACTGATCATAATCACTTTTTTCTTGGACTGAAACAAGCTCCGGCTTAAATTCAAGAATGTATTCTCTTACTAAATCAATATTTCTGCCGGCAGATAAAGCAACAATCTTGAAATCTTGAGGATGCTCTCTGACAACCGCTGCCGTTTGCTTCCCTATTGATCCTGTTGCACCTAAAAGGCTAATATATTTCAATTCCTGTTCATCTCCTGACCAAAATGATGTCCAATTAATGATACGTATTTCAATACCCCTAATAGAACTTTTTTATAAGAAATGTAAAAAATGCAGGATCGGCAGGATAAAGAGTAAGCTGTCGAACCTATCAAGTATGCCTCCGTGACCCGGCAGAATTTTACCTGAATCTTTGACCCCATAATGACGTTTATATGCCGACTGTACAAGATCGCCCAACTGTCCGAAAATAGCTATAACAATACTCATTGTCAACAATTTGACAGCGCTCATGTCCGTAAATAATAAGAACAGCACACCTACAACAAGGGCCGAGATAATTCCACCAACAAAGCCTTCAACGGTTTTATTAGGACTAATTGTCGGCCACAGTTTGTTTTTCCCAAACGACTTACCGATAAAATACGCACCGGAATCAGTAGCCCAGATGGTAAAGAGGGCAAGGAATATATACATAACTCCCAATTCACGTGTTACGAATAAATAATAAAAGCCCATTCCGACATATAAAACCGAAATAACCATAAATCCCGCATCATCGAAGGTAAATTTATTTTTCGTTAATACTGAAGAAATTAAATACAACAAGATTCCGATTAAAACCATTTGGCCTTTATCGTATCCATTAGAAGTCAGATAGTTCATGATCTCACCATCAGCTGGAAGGATGAGAATCCATAATAGAATAAAGGAAATCACCGAAGGAACAGAAAATAGAGGTGTTTTTTTCATTCTGATTAATTCATATAAACCGATAGTGGCCATTAAATAAACTAATGCTAAAAGCGGCAGACCGCCTGCTATGATAATTGGCAGAAATACTGCTGCTGCTATAACAGCCGTGATAATTCGTTGTTTCATAACTAGTTATTTCCTCACCTTCTAAACTACACACCGCCAAAGCGGCGAGAACGCTTTTGATATACTTCAATCGCTTCTACTAATTGCTCATCTTTAAAGTCAGGCCAAAGTACATCTGTAAACCAGAGTTCAGAATAAGCCAACTGCCAAAGCATAAAATTACTTAATCGGATTTCACCGCTTGTTCGGATTAATAAATCCGGATCTGATAATTTATCCGTCATTAAGTAACGATTAAATACCTCTTCAGTGATATCAGATTCAATGCTTCCAGACTTAATATCCTGTGCCGCCTTATTAACTGCGGCAAGTATTTCGGCCCGGCTTCCGTAATTCAAAGCAAAATTGAGTACCATTCCGGTATTATCCTTGGTCTCATCCATTGCTTTCTCTACAGCTGCAATTGTATGAGCAGGAAGTGAATCTTTATCACCGATCATCTCTACTCGAACGTTTTCAGAAATAAGTTCTGGAAGAAACGTCCCGAGAAATTCTTGAGGCAATTTCATTAAAAAGTCTACTTCCTTTTTTGGTCGCTTCCAATTTTCAGTGGAAAAGGCATAAACACTTAGGGTTTTTACACCTAATTGATTGGCCAGCTTCGTCACTTTTTTTACTGTTTTCATGCCTTCGTGATGTCCGGCAATTCTCGGAAGTGCTCGTTTCTTCGCCCAACGACCATTTCCATCCATAATAATGGCTATATGCTGCGGCACCTCGCACTTTTTTATATCCATAATTCTTTGGTCTAAAGCAGAAGAAGCATCCTTTTTACACCAACGCTTCCATAGTGAATACATGCTAGTGTCCCCCATTAAGTTGTACTCTATCTCAACCATATTTTCTAATTCTCTGTATTATGTAAAAAGAATTACAGAATCCATATAATAATAACAAAAAAATTTGCCTTATCCTATTATTATGATGAAAAAAAATCTCACAACAGACGAAATATGTCAACTTCATCACAGTCAACCTGTAATTAATAAGGAATTCTAACCTAAAAAGGCCGGATCTAAATCAATGGAAAGAGCTTCATGATGTATGATACCTGAAAAACGAAAGGGAAGTATCCTTTCGCCTATTTTGGCATCTTAAAACCATCCTGGCTCTTTTCCATTCTTTAGCATCCAGCCCTTATTTAGAAGGAATTGTTCAGTTACACGTCCATAATTTCTTTTTCTTTATCTTTTGTTATGTCATCAATCTTACTGATATGACTATCTGTCATTTTTTGTACTTCTTCTGAATAAGTTCTCAACTCATCTTCAGTAATTTGACTGCTTTTCTCAAGCTTTTTAAGATCATCATTGGCATCACGACGTACATTTCTAATCGCAATTTTTGCTTCTTCTGATTCTTTACGCGCCACTTTAACTAAATCTTTACGACGTTCCTCAGTTAAAGCAGGAATTCCAATACGGATAATCGATCCATCATTAGAAGGATTTAATCCTAAATCAGATTTAAGAATGGCTTTTTCAATATCGCCTAAGATCGTCTTATCATACGGCTGAATAACCAAAAGTCGTGCTTCTGGAACAGATACACCCGCCACTTGGTTAATCGGAGTTGGTGCACCATAATAATCGACGCTGATTCTATCAAGAAGAGAAGCATTCGCACGGCCAGTACGGATACTAGCTAACTCACGAGTATAAGCTCCAATAGCTTTTTCCATTTTTGTTTTAGTGTTGGCAATTATTTGTTTTGGCATATTATTTCCCCCTTACGATCGTTCCAATGGTTTCACCTAGAACGACACGTTTAATATTTCCCTCTTCCATGAGTGAAAACACGATTAATGGGATATCATTGTCCATACAAAGTGAAGATGCAGTTGAATCCATCACTTCAAGACCTTCTTTTAATACATCAAGATAAGAAAGCTCATCGTATTTAACAGCATTCTTATCTTTACTTGGATCAGCGCTGTAGACACCATCAACATTGTTTTTAGCCATTAAAATAACATCGGCTTCAATTTCAGCTGCGCGAAGAGCTGCAGTTGTATCTGTGGAGAAGTAAGGATTACCAGTTCCGGCAGCGAATATAACCACTCGCTTTTTCTCAAGATGTCTTATAGCCCGGCGTCTAATATAAGGTTCTGCTACCTGTCTCATTTCGATAGAAGTTTGAACACGTGTTTCAATACCAAGCTGGTCTAGACTGTCTTGCAGAGCGAGTGAGTTCATAACTGTCGCCAGCATGCCCATATAATCAGCATTAGCCCGGTCCATTCCCATTTCACTGCCGATTTTCCCGCGCCAAATGTTTCCGCCGCCTACGACAACAGCAACCTCTACATCTAATTCTGCAATTTCTTTGACTTGTTGTGCAATTGATTTAATGATAGAAGGATTGATTCCAAAACCTTCTTCACCGGCAAGTGCTTCGCCGCTTAGTTTTAATACGACACGTTTATATTTAGAGCTCATGTGAACCTCCAACTATGTAATCTTTTATCCCGCTCTTTGCGGGTCTGGCCCTGGTTGTTCAAAAAATAGGGAACACTAATGTGCCCCCTATTCAAACATGTTAGTCAATTAGTCCTTTTTAACTTGGTTCATAACTTCTTCTGCAAAGTTTTCTTGGCGTTTTTCGATTCCTTCGCCAACTTCAAAACGTACGAATTCACGGATTTTTCCGCCTTTAGATTCAACGAATGCGCCAACTTTTACATCGGGATTTTTAACGAATGCTTGTTCATTAACACAAATTTCTTCATAGAATTTGTTAATACGGCCTTCAACCATTTTCGCAACAATTTTTTCTGGTTTTCCTTCGTTTAATGCCTGTTGTGTTAACACTTCACGCTCACGCTCAAGTTCACTTGCATCCACTTGGTCACGTGATACATAAGATGGTTTAATAGCAGCGATGTGCATTGAAACGTCTTTTGCTGCCTCTTCATCTGTTGAACCTTCAATAACAGATAGCACACTGATTCTTCCGCCCATATGAAGGTATGCGCCAAATGAATCGCTGTCTGTTTTTGTCATAACAACAAAACGACGAAGTGTTAATTTTTCACCAATTTTTGCAACAGCTGCATTGATATGGTCATTTACTTTAGCACCATTAGCTAAAGTAGACTCAAGCGCTGCTTCAACACTTGCAGGTTTTTCTGCAAGAAGGAATTCAGCAAGCTCTTTAACAAGCGTTTGGAAACCTTCGTTTTTAGCAACAAAGTCAGTTTCAGAATTCACTTCAAGGATAACTGCTTCATTTCCTTTTACAAGAATAGAGGTTAATCCTTCAGCAGCAATACGATCTCCTTTATTCGCTGCTTTAGCAATTCCTTTTTCACGAAGGAAATCAATTGCTTTTTCCATATCTCCATCTGTTTCTACTAATGCTTTTTTGCAGTCCATCATCCCTGCACCTGTTTTTTCACGAAGTTCTTTTACTAACTGAGCTGAAATAGCCATCTTTAAAATCCTCCTCATTTATATGTAACTAAAATGTAATCACAAAATTGGATGTGAATTACGTCTGCCCGTTATATGGCAGGTAATCATTAGCCAAAAAAAGGTGATAAAAGGCATTATCCTCTTATCACCTTTTTTTTGGTAGAAATGATTAAGCAGTAGTTGTTTCTGCTGCTGTTTCTTCACCTTGTTTAGCTTCTAAGATTGCATCAGCCATTTTACCAGTCAAAAGCTTAACTGCACGGATTGCATCATCATTCGCAGGAATGATTACATCAATTTCATCCGGATCACAGTTAGTATCAACAATACCAACAAGTGGAATGTTCAATTTATGTGCTTCTGCTACAGCAATACGCTCTTTACGAGGATCGATAACGAAAATAGCATCAGGAATGCTCTTCATATCTTTAATTCCGCCTAAGAATTTTTCAAGGCGTTCTAATTCTTTTTTAAGTTGAATAACTTCTTTTTTAGGAAGAACTTCAAACGTTCCGTTCTCTTCCATTTTTTCGATATCTTTTAGACGCTTAATACGCTTTTGAATTGTTTCAAAGTTTGTAAGCGTTCCGCCCAACCAACGTTGGTTAACATAGAACATACCAGAACGGATAGCTTCATCTTTAACAGATTCTTGAGCTTGCTTTTTAGTACCAACGAAAAGAACAGTTCCTCCGTTAGCAGCGATATCTTTAACGAAGTTATATGCTACATCAACCATCTTCACAGTTTTTTGAAGATCGATAATGTAAATGCCGTTACGCTCAGTGAAGATATATTTCTTCATTTTTGGGTTCCAGCGACGTGTTTGGTGACCGAAGTGTACTCCAGCTTCAAGCAGTTGTTTCATAGAAATTACTGACATTTAATAGTTCCTCCTAAGTGGTTTTGTTTCTCCTCCGTGCCGATCATTTCTATACAGAAACTGTTTTAACAGCACCATCTGCATAAATCACGGAACGTGTGTATTAACACCAATTCATAATATAGCATATCTGTATTTTAGAAGCAAGTTATTTATTTACTTTTTCATTGAATCTTAATAGCAGTTCAATTTCTGTCTTCCCTTTTCTCAAGGTTCTCGCAATTTCTTCTATTGAATGACCTGTATTAGATAACTGGACAACTTCTTCAACAAGACTCAAAGGAGCTTGGTTATTGTTTTTGATTTCTTTATCCAAGGTCTCACGAAAGCTTTCCTCTTTTTCCGGTAACGTAGAATCATTCTCTGTACCCTTTCCAGAATACTGTGAAAGCTCCAGTTTATCTTGAATAGTTACTGGCAATTCGAGAGAATCCAAGGGTGTTGCAGTCTGGTAAGGATTTCGAGTGTTGGACAGAGTCCTGACTGATTCTTGCAAAGGGGAAGCAGCGGCTTTTGATTCACTCTTTGCTAAATTGACAGCCCGCTCACCCTGTTCCTTACTTGCTTGTTTACTTATACGCTGGACATGCTGGATTAGTTCATTATTTTCTGCTTGCATCTCGATCAGATGGGCAGCAAGAACATCTTCCATTTCAGAAATAATGGATTGCTGCTGTTTTTCAAGTTTCGCAAAATTGCCTTGTCTAACATACAAAACAATAACTGCGAAAATCGTGAGGATATTAATTAAAAAGAGAACAAATATAATAAGTGCTGACATAATACCCCTCTTTATCCGGAATAATCGATACTTTTCCCTTTATATGGGTGATCAGCATTAACCTCTTCCTGTGGAACCTTTTTTCGTTTTTTGGAGGTATAAAGATGAGCGTCTTTGCTTGACTCCTTTTCGTAAAAGGCCGCTTCGCGCAAACCTTCCTGGCTAATCACAGTTGTTTGCTTTCTTTTTTCTTCCTTATGTACCTCCACTACCGCATGATCATTAAGAATTTGGCTTTGTCTTTGCATCTGTTCTTGGATTTTCCCTGCATCTAAGGTTCTAGGCAGGGCTGTTTGTAATTCCAAAACTCTCAGGCTCATGACGACCAATCCTTATCTATAGTTTACTTATTGTTCATGATTTTTCATAATCGTTCGCAGCTTAAATATGGACTTAGAATGAATCTGTGAAATTCTTGAGGTAGAAAGACCCATAACGTGACCAATTTCGGTTAATGTTAATTCTTCCTTATAAAACAATTGAAGTACGAGTTGTTCCTTTTCATTTAACGTTTCGATGATTTTAGCTAGTTCTTGATATAATTCCTTCTTTTCCAGCTGTTCGTCGGGAAGGACTGCTTTGATATCTTTGATATGATATCCATTTCCTTCTTTTTCTTCGTTTTCCTGCGGACTTTCATCCATAGAGAGAACATTGGCAAAAAAGTGTTCATTCATCGAACTATATACTTCTTCTTCAGAGATATCTAAGGTTTGCGCAATCTCCTTAGGTGAAATGTTACGCATATGCTGCTGCTCTAACTTTTCAACCACTGCTTCTATTTTCTTTGCTTTTTCTCTAGCACTGCGAGGAAGCCAGTCTTCTTTTCGCAGGCCGTCATAAATTGCTCCACGAATACGGAAGGATGCATACGTATCAAATTTTAAATCTCTGGTCGGGTCAAATCGCTCTAGCGCATCAAATAAACCCATTAATCCTAAGCTTCTGATATCATCCCGGCTAACGTTTTTTGGCAGGGTAACGGAAATCCTCTGAACGTGATAGGATACAAGAGGCATATACTTCCTCACCAAAATGTCACCTGCTTGGGAATCACGGCAGTCGATCCAATTTTTCCAATATAACTGCTCTTCTCCGGAAGTCAGTTGAGACATGGTATTCCTCCTAACACTAAAAAACTGCTAGCTTTCATTGTTGTCCAACAACTATTTCTAGTATAACAAAAAATAACCAATTCTTTATATATGCTTAATACCCTATATTTGGGTTAGTAAATCGTAATTTTAAGAGAACTGTTTATATTCATTGGTATTACCATTCATTTATTCACCAGAGTCAGGCAACTGACTAGTTCAAATATCTTTGGTTCCCATATTGACTGTTCGAATCGTAAGAAAACAGGTTACTGGATTAAAATCAATAGTCCGTCCGCTGTTTCCACCTGTATCTTCAGCTAGTATCGGGATTCCAAGTGCATGTAATTGTTCTTTAACGGCATCCACATTCCTCGGACCAATTCGCATTAAGTCACCTGTTGAGAATTGAAACATTTGCGCGCCGCCAGCTATTTTTGCTTTTAGAGAACTAATCCGCGACCCTTTTCTCTGCAATCTTTTTACCATCTCTACAATGGCTGTGTCAGCAAATTTCGCCACATTAAGCTGACCTGCTCTTGATAACGATGAATCTGGAAGCATAACGTGAACGAGTCCGGCATGCTTTTTAACTGAATCATAAATAACTACCCCCACACATGAGCCGAGCCCGCATGTGCGGATGATATCCGGTGAGGTGACCAGGTTCATATCTGCAATTCCAACTCTAATCACTGTCGGCACCTCACTCATTGCTGGATACCCCTAAGGCAGTAAACATAATCTCAAGCGAGTCTGGATCGGGCAGCAGGAAAAAATGTCCCTGTATTGCCTCGTTACTCGTATCAGATCCAGTTAGAATGGTATCAATCAAAATAGCAAAGTCACCCATCTGTGAAAGTTCGATCAGTCCGTAGCTTATTGTGGCACCCACCATATCAATACTTAATGAAGGAACCGATGGCAATAAGGTAAGGCCGGTAAAATCTGAAAGAGCTGAAAGATAGGAACCAGATAGAATATTGCCAACCTCTTGCAAAGCTGATAAAGCGATTTCTGAGTAGGGGGGATTAGTAAAACTAAAGTTCACTTCATCTGTTACTTGGTGGATAAAAAATTCTGCCTGGTTCAAGGGTAATATAAAAAACATGCTTCCTGGTGCTTCCCCCTCGAGTCGAAGAAAGACACTGGCCACTACCGTTTCCGAACCGCCGGCAGCCTCCATCATTTCCTCAAAAGATAAGACCCTTACGCTTGGGACCTTCATATCTATTTTTCTATTAAGTAAGGTTGAGAGGGCAGTAGCCGCATTTCCAGCACCTATATTCCCTATTTCTTGAAGAACATCGAGTTGAAAGGTTGACATTTTCTCCAAATGCATCTTATTACCCTTCCTTGACGGAAAGAAGGGTCTCTTCCGGATTCAACACTTTCTCTAAATTTAATAAGATGAGCAAACGTTTATCCAGCTTAACCACACCGCTAATAAACTCATCTGCGATAGAACCCACTACATCGGGCTGCGGTTCAATATTTTCCATGAAAATATCAATCACATCATTCGCTGAATCTACAATTAACCCTACATCCATTTCATCAAGGGTAACGATGATAATCCTTGTCTGTTCGGTATAGACCTGATCATCAATCGCAAACCGGATTCGCAAATCAATAATAGGAATAATTACTCCTCGAAGATTTATAACACCCTTTATAAAAGGAACAGTCTTTGGAACTCTAGTAATATGAATAATTTTTTCAATAGCCTTAACATGATTTACAGGCAGGGCATATTCTTTATCTTTTAATTGAAATACAATTATTTTCATTTCTTCTTGTTCAATTTGCTCTATCATTCATAGTCCTCCTCTGCCAGGTTACGGCATTCGTCTCAGCAAAATGAGAAAATCAATCACCCTGTACTCGTGGATAATTAACTCTTGGTTCGTTACATAATTAACGCGTTACAATCAATAATCAACGCGACTTTTCCATCACCTAAAATGGTAGCACCTGAAATAGCAAATGCTGAGGTTAAGTACTCTCCAAGAGATTTCAAAACGATTTCTTGTTGGCCGATAAATGAATCAACCACTAACCCAGCCAGCTTGTCCCCTTTTCTGACGATCACTACTGAATAAAACTCATCTTCTTCTTTCACAGTGGGAACTTCTAAGATATCTTTTAAGAAAAGCAGCGGAAGTACTTTTCCTCTAAAGTCGATAACCTGCTGATTATGTGCGTGTAAAATGTCTGTATTTTTTATAATAGCTGTTTCGATTATTGAGGTTAACGGGACAGCAAACTTTTCATTTTGTATTTCAATCAGCATAACGGAAATAATCGATAACGTCAGAGGAAGTTGAATTAAAAATGTCGATCCTGCTTCTTCAATGGAATCAATGGTTACGGATCCGCCAAGAGCTGAAATCGTATTTTTAACCACATCTAAACCAACGCCTCTTCCAGAGACGTCAGATATTTTCTCTGCAGTAGAAAAGCCCGAAGCAAAAATTAACTCGTATATCTGCTTATCTGTCATCATTTCTGCCTGCTGAATAGTCAGAATCCCATTTTTAATTGCCTTAGCTTCAACCTGTTTTCGTTTAATTCCAGCCCCATCATCTTTAATTTCAATAAAGACATGGTTGCCGCTATGATAGGCTTTTAAGAAAATCGTCCCTTCCTCGGGCTTCCCTTTTCCTAAACGCTGTTCGGGTGTTTCTATGCCATGATCAATTGCATTTCGAAGTAGATGGACAAGCGGGTCACCTATTTCATCAATTACCGTTCGATCTAATTCTGTATCCGCTCCGACTATCTCAAGGTTCACTTTCTTATTGAGATCTCTTGCCAGCTGACGGATCATTTTCGGAAATCTATTAAATACGGTATCGACCGGTACCATTCTCATATTTAATATGATATTCTGCAGGTCTCCGGTAACTCTAGACATCCGTTCAACACTCTCATGCAGTTCTTGATTGTCCAGCTCTTTTGAAATTTGTTCAAGCCGACCTCTATCGATAACAAGTTCTTCGAATAAGTTTAACAATGTATCCAAGCGCTCGATATTTACTCTAATGGTTTTATTACCTGCCGGTTTACCACTTTTTTCTTTCTTTTGGTCTCTTTCGGTCCCTGCCTCTTCCCGTTGATGCACAAGATTTATTTCTTTTGTGCTTGCTTCTTCTTGCTGGGCTGCAACTTGTCGTATTTCTTGCAGATTAAGCTGTTTTACTAGTACGCTCTCAATTTCAGAAACTTTCATAATTTTCTTTTGAAGGTCTTCTTTACTTTCTTTGGTTACTACCGTCACTGTAAAACTATGATCAAATCTTTCTTCTTCAAGTTGATCGACAGGTGGTGTTGCTTTTATAATTTCTCCTGCTTTTTCAAGTATTTCAAACACCATATATACACGAGCGCCTTTTAATAAACAATCTTTATTTAAAGTAATCGTCAATTCATGTGACGTAAAGCCCTGATCCTCTGATTGCTGAAGGACAGTCAATTCAAACTCGTCATAAATCGTTTCCTGCTCCTGCATTCCTTCATTAATAATTGTCATCGATTCAGTAGTAATGTTACTTGTTGGTAATTCACCTTTTTCAATCATTTCAAGCTTCTCAACCACTTGTTTAACGTTACGTTTTCCATCACCACCGTCAGCAATCGACATGACCATCGCTTCTAGGTCATCTACAGCTTGAAAAATCACATCAAAAATAACTGGTGTAAGTTCTGTTTTTTGATTACGAATGGCATCTAGAACATTCTCCATTTTGTGAGTTAAATTAGCTAGATCCTCGTATCCCATCGTAGCTGACATTCCTTTTAACGTGTGGGCAGAACGAAAAATTTCATTAACAATCGAAAGATCTTTCGGCTGTTTTTCCAGTTCAAGTAAGTGCTCACTACACATTTGAAGGTGTTCTTTACTTTCTTCAATAAATACTTCTAAATACTGATTCATATCCATAGCATTCCACACCTTTCAGATTAACAATAGCTGTTTATCACACTTGCAATTTGCTCTACATCTACTACTTTATTAATACATCCGGTTGCAATTGCTGCCTTGGGCATCCCAAAAACGATGGATGTTTCCTGTGATTCTGCTATTGCCATGGTTAGACCTGTTTTCTTTAATTGAATAAGCCCATTGGCTCCATCCATTCCCATGCCAGTCATAATGACAGCGATTTTTTCATAATTCTCAATTTCACTTACAGACTCGAAAAGGGTATCTACTGACGGACGATGTCCATTTTGCTGATCGGTTTGATCAATACTAACGGCCAAACTCATCCCC
>NZ_AJTN02000030.1 GCF_000305495.1 Peribacillus psychrosaccharolyticus ATCC 23296
GAATACATCTTTCATATTGACGCCAGTCTTGTTTTCCATATTTTTAAAGAATTTATTATCCATCCTTCGCCCTCCTTCTCTGTATTCCTATTCTATGAACCCAAATCCAAAGGGTGCATAGCCAACATTAAAGGAAATTTTTGAATTTTTCCATTCATTGCTTACCTTTTTCTGTTTATTGAATATAGTGTAAAAAAACGTTTGATTAGGAGGTGCAACAATCGATTCAATAAACAATAAGACTATGAGCTCTCCCCAAGGTATTCCTGGTATAATCACAAAGGTTCTTAAGAAAGGGATCGTGATAAACAGCGAACTTAGATGGATTTACATTCCTTACACCATGATCCACTCAGTCCAATATGCTAATACTTTCTGTTTCCTGTTCTTACAGAATTCAATTGCAAAAACCTCTCACGGCGACATACAGTTTACTGCATTGACCGAATTCAATCCCGAAGATGGTTGGGATCATTCTTTTCAGTCCTCCCCTGGACGGTATTGGAAAAAGCCTACTTATGTACTGCCAGTTTTGCAGGAAGTGCCCGCCATTCCTAAGTTTGATCGTCTTGTTTTCTTAACAAGATATCAAGATCACATTCCCAGCTCTTCGATTCAGGAAGAATTACTAACTGCCAGAAATAAGAAAGTAATCATCGTATATGATTAAGTAAAAATGGAATAGGCCTGCCGCCTATTCCATTGAGTACTTAGCAGAATGATGCGCCGACAATTATTAACAAGATAAATAAAACGACGATTAATACAAACGTGCTGCTGTATCCTCCGCTGCTATACCCGCCGCCGCCATAGCCATTGCTATATCCGCCGCCATAACCACCGCCGCAAGAGTTGTTTCCTCCACATAATCCAAACATATTTTTCACCTCGCTTTATGCTTAGCTCCCTGTTAAGATATGAAATTTTTGTCGTTATGTGCAGGCTATGTCCTACTCGATGCAGCCTATTTCCTCTGCTCTTATCCCATCGGCTTGGACAAAGCAGCCATGCAGTCTTCATGTTTACACGTGGCCATGCACTTGCTATGGATAAATAAAAAAAGCTGGACTCATAATTGAGCCTAGCTTCCCAAAACTATCTTCTATATCCACCTTTATTGCACCCACAATCTTTCTTTACTTTTGAATTACTTTTCTTAACTGGTCTCGGGTACGCATAACTCGGCTGTTGCTGCTGTTGATATGGCTGTTGATACCGCTGATTCATGTTCCTATCCATTTTATACACTCCTTTTATATGGAATATATGATTAGAATATGTTTATTGCTCCTTTCTTGCTTGATACACTAGCCTAAGAGGTGAGACACGATTGTTTCAATAAGTGATCCTATTGCAGCAATCGCCAGAATAATAATAAAGAATTCTCCGACTGGGAGCTCTAGCGTATATACATAGCCTATAAAGAGACTGACCCAAATACCTGTACACCAATAACAGCTCAAGAGCTGTCCAACCCAGCCTTTAAATCCTTTCTCCTTCGGAATTAAATAAATTTCTATCTCTCCAGCTTCGTTCGTTTCTTCTATTTCATTAAAAAACGGGGCACGTAAGAAAGAGGTAATCTTATCGAAGACGATAATTCGAGTTAGTCTAAATGACGCAAGCCCGAGCATGGTAATTACCGTCCAACTGATTTCTTTCAGAAACATCCTGTACAATCCGCCCCCTTCATATGCATTTAAAGTATTTTAAAATCCGAAAGATCGACTATTTGCACATTTTGTATTGTCGAACCTGTTTTTATTTGTACGGATTCTCCTCTTTTTCCCAAAAGTTGAAACCGGACAATTCGTCCATTGATTTTTGCTTCACAAAGAGGGGTGACCCCTTTCTCTGTTTTACGCAAAAGATCTTTCACTGCTTTTCTTACTGCCTTTCTTTGAAGCTCTTCATCAGACTTTGGTTCAAGCTTTTTTATTTCATGAACACCTCCGCCATTTGCCACCGGTATATTTTCTTTTATTATCGACGTACCTTCCGGTGAGTAATGATCTGTTATTTGTTTGATAGAATCTATTTCGGCATGAATTTCATCCATTGCTTTATAGACACCAAAGTCATGCTTCATCTGCTCGAGCTGCTGTTCTTTCCTCTGTTTCTCTTCCCTATCTTCACTTTCGACCTTCACTTCGTATTCAGGAGCTGTCTCGGTTGTCTCCACTTGATCTACTTCTGTTTTCAAATCATCTATCTTAGTTTTTTTGCTTCTAAATTCCTTCTGCATATTTACTATTTCCGGCTCTAAAATATTCGGTTGAACAATATAAAGAAGCGGCTTTGAGCTGATTTTCTTTTCCTTTTCTGACATGCTGCGCCCCTCCTCATCCACATTTTTTCATGCATCCCTATGTGTCATTTATATTTTTCATTCTCGTTTTTATGACTCTCCTGTTTCTCTCCGGTTCCTCTAATGAAAAATAAGTGAAATAAATTTCCCTTTATTAGAAAAAGATAATGATAAGTAACTATATAGGGAGCTGTCTAATGAATAACCAGCCTAAAGTTTCACTCTTACAAATATCACTCCTGATTATTACGGCGATTGGTTTAAAAAATCATGTCACTGTTATTCCGCATTTATTAGGTGCTGCCAAAAGGGACAGCTGGGTGTCTGTCGGAATCGGTCTGGCTATTATTCTGTGTTGGTGTTTTTTACTCAGCTATATCCATAGAAAAACCATCAATCAAAATATCTTTCATTTTGTTGAACAACATACAGGTAAATTATTTGGGCGTTTCTTTTCCATCATCGTCAGTTTGGTATTCGTGTTACTCGCTGCAGTTACTCTTAAAGAATTTATTTCATGGACAAAAGTATCTTATCTGCCGATCACCCCAATCTTTTTATGTATCATTTTATTTACGATTCTTTGTTTTTTACTAGCCATAACCAATATACAAACCATTGTTATTCTTAATACATTTGTCCTGACAGCAGTCGTTGTTTTCGGTTTTTTTGTGGCCTTCGCCAATATCCAATACAAAGATCACACACTTTTAAAACCGATTTTAGAGCATGGCTTTAAACCAGTTATTTCAGGAACCATCTACCCTTTATCTGGTTTAATAGAACTTATTGTTCTTCTTTTCATCCAACAAAAAGTACATGGAAAAATGACCACCAAACTTTTTCTGATTAATAGTGTTATCTTAGCTGGACTCATCTTAGGACCTTTGATGGGATCGCTGACTGAATTTGGCCCTTATGAAGCAGCACGTCAAAAATACCCTGCCTTTGAACAATGGGGACTCGTATCATTAGGGAGATTTATCGAGCATCTTGATTTTCTGTCCATCTACCAATGGATTACAGGAGCCTTTATTAGGATCTCATTTTTTTTATTCTTGTCAGCTGAGCCCTTTACATTTAAAAGCAATAAGAAAAAAATCACCCTACTTGCAGGCTTTTCAGTTTTTTTAATCCTTTCTAACCTTATTCCAATGAGCGATATCACCTTTTATTCATTTATCCGGGAATTTCTTATGCCTTTTACGTTTTGGTTTTTCCTTGCCATCTCCATTTTTCTGGGCATAATTGCCGCCATAGCTAACAAGAAAAGCAGGAGGAGTCAATATGTTCAAGAAAACAAAAAAGAGACCTACAATTCCAAGTAATAAATCAAGTAAGACTTCAGATTTTTCTCCTAATGAAGGCTATCTTAGACAGTTATTTGCCGAATCAGCAGATGTATTTTTTGAATCTTATACCTTTAGAACAGCCCAACCAATAAACGTTACCATTACCGCTTGTGAAGGACTAGTTGATACAGAGTCCTTAAATCGTCTCGTCTTTGAACGGTTAGAAACTTTTTTCAATAAATTCCCAGACGTTTTACCGTCACCGGACACTATTTTGCATTCTCTTCACTTACCCATTATTAAGGAAGTTCATAATGAGGGGGATCTAATCAGCGATATTTTTTCTGGTAAAGCGATTATCCTTTTCCATGGCTATAATCAGCTTTTTTCTGTTGGCATTTCCAATCGGCCTCAGCGTACGCCTGAAGAAACGGCAACCGAAACCACTATAAAGGGGCCAAGAGATAATTTCATAGAAGATGTTATTATCAATTCTGCTTTAATTCGAAAAAGACTGCGTTCTAAATCGTTACAAAACGAACAGTTTGAAGTAGGTCGACGTTCTTTAACAAAGGTTTCACTCTTATATGTAAAGGATGCAGCAAATCCAGATATTGTGAAAGGGATTATAGAAAAAATTAAACAGATTGATGTAGATGGTATATACAGCGGTAATCAGCTGATGGAATTGATTGAAAAGCCCGCTCCTTTATTTCCCAGATATGATTATACCGGCAGACCGGATACTGCTGTTCAATCGCTATTAAAAGGAAGGATTATCCTATTAATTGATGGCATTTCCTATGCAATCATCACTCCTGCCAACTTATTTTTACTTTTAAAAACGGGAGAAGATAATGAGTATAACAGCGCTTTCGCCTCATTTGAACGGTTACTTAGAATCTTCGGTTTCTTTGTGGCCGCTCTATTGCCGGGTTTTTGGGTGGCAGTGACTACCTTTCACCAAGACCAAATCCCACTCATCTTACTAGCTACCGTTGTAGAGGCTAGACGAGGTCTCCCGCTTCCTTCCTCATTAGAGGCAATTGTGATGGTCATCATGTTTGAGATATTCCGGGAAGCTGGCATGCGCCTTCCGCCAAGCATTGGAACCACCTTAAGCGTGCTCGGCGGCCTGATTATTGGTGATGCCGCCATCCGTTCTGGACTAACAAGCCCGGCTATGCTTGTCGTCATTTCCGGCTCTATTGTCGCTACATTTACCCTTGTCAATCAGTCGTTAATTGGGGCAATAAGTGTTCTGAGGCTGCTATCTATCTTGTTTGCCTCCTTCTTAGGCTTATTCGGTTACTTCTTTTCACTTCTATTTATTTTGATTCATTTAAGCAATATGCGGACATTTGGCATTCCTTACTTGGATCTTACAGCTAATATAAACCTCAAAAATTTATTAAAGGAATGCTTCGGCTGCCTGCAAAGCAGATTAAAAGTAGGCCTTCTATGTTTGACCCCGAAGATAAAAGGCCTCAGGGGGGCGGTGAACAGTGAAAAAACCAGCTAAATACCTATCCATCATTCTTTGTACCTTGATTCTTACAGGCTGTTGGGATACAACTGAGCCCGAGCGTCTTGTTTATACGACAGGGATAGGCATAGATTATAAAGATGGTAAGATTGTCGTCTTTTTACAAATAGTGAATATGAGCGGGCTAGCCAAAACAGAAGGCGGAAGTTCAGTCCCAAACCGAGTAGACGTCGGCCGTGCTACTGGTAAAACAATTGATGAAGCAATTTTTAACTTATACCACACTTCAGATCGGCGAATATATTGGGGACATTTATCGTTTATCATTTTTTCAGAAAACGCTTTAAAACATGACTTATTACGACCCGCTACTGATTTTCTCGATCGTTACCGCGAGACGAGGTATAGAATATTTTATTACGCAACCAAAGAATCACTTAAAGACACGATGACAATTGGTCCAATAGAGAGCGTTTCAATGGCTTTCTCTAAGCTAAGTGACCCAGAGGGGAACTTTAAACAGAGTTCATTAATTCAGCCACTCGATTTAAGAGAAATCATTATTAAACTTGATGAACCAAGTCATGTAGCTGCCCTCCCCGTTATTAAAATAACGAAACAATGGTTTGGAGAAAAAGAGGCAAGAAAAAATTTGTTAATTGAGGATGTAGCGGTAGTCTCAAAAAACAAATATTATGGCATATTTCCAAAAGATAAAATTGGCGGAACCAGGCTTATATTTAAAGATTTTACTCGCGATAATATTGACCTTTTTAAAGGTACAGATAAAGTCATTACAGCGGTCGTTTATGATAAAAAAGAAAAAATCATTCCAATAGTAAAAGGCGATGAAGTCAAATTCAAGATTAAATTAAAGCTTAAAGCAAATATTGAATTAGTGAAACAATCAACCAAGATGAAAGATTTTGAGAAAGAAATTAAAAAAGTGTTAAAGAATGAAATCAAAACCAGCTATAAATATGGGGCCAGCAAAGGGGTTGATGTGTTCCATTTATCCGAGGTACTATATCGAAAGCATAATAAAACGTGGAAAAAAATCGAAAAGGACGGGCGCATTCCCTTAACGAAAGATCTAATCGAATCAATAGAGATTAACGTCACCCTTCAAAACTCAGGAAAAGATAAATTAACACCTGTTTTTGAATAAAAAAAGCTCAAGAACAGCCTACCTCTCTTGGCCTTCTTGAGCTTTTTCCTTTACCCCATAATATGATAGCCGGAATCCACATGCAGATTTTCTCCAGTTATGCCTCTAGCCATCTCACTGAAAAGGAATACAGCGGTATCGCCTACTTCTTCTGGTGTAGTTGTTCTGCGAAGCGGTGCTTCTTCTTCAATCTGATGGAGAATTGAATTAAAATCACTGACTCCTTTGGCTGACAATGTTCGTATAGGACCCGCTGAAATTGAATTCACACGAATTCCTAACGGTCCTAGATCGTTGGCCAGGTAGCGGACGCTCATTTCAAGCGATGCTTTTGCTACTCCCATAATATTATAATTAGGCAGAACGCGTTCGCCGCCAAGATAAGACATTGTAATAATACTGCCGCCTTCAGTCATAAGGTCTTTTGCTGCTTTGGCTACGGCCGTTAATGAATAAGAACTAATGTTATGTGCAAGCATGAACCCTTCACGCGTTACATTCATATACTCGCCATTGAGCTCTTCCTTATTGGCAAACGCCACGCAGTGTGCAACTCCATGAATGATCCCGACCTGTTGCTTGATAGAAGCAAAACACGCTTCAATATCTTCATCCTTTGTGACATCACATTGTAGGACGAGTGCATTGTCATCAAGTGTAGCAGCTAATTCCCGCACACTGCGCTCTGTCCGGTCCCGGCCATATGTAAAAATTACTTTAGCTCCAAATGCATGCAGGGAGCGGGCTACTCCCCAAGCAATGCTGCGTTTATTGGCTACGCCCATAACGACAAATGTCTTACCTTGTAATGAAAGAGTCATTAATTAGTCCTCCTGATTGATACGAGTTATTAGTACCTAGTAATAAAAGTATAACAAATCTTTGGAATCATGGAAAGCATCTTTCAACATGCGTCTAAAGTAAATAACTCATAAACATCGTTGCCAATCCGAAATATATTAAAATACTAATAATGTCATTAATCGTCGTAATAAACGGTCCTGAAGCTACAGCTGGATCAATATTCATTTTATGCATCACAAGCGGAATCAATGATCCTGCCAATGTTGCAATAATCAACGTAAAAAAAATGGAGATTCCAACAAGTAGACCCAACAGTAAATCGTGCTGCCAAAAGAAAATAATAACTGTAATCAAAATACCACAGATAGACCCTGTAATTAATCCAGTTCCAGCTTCACGGATAATCAGCTTCCACTTACTCTCATTCTCTAAGTCACCCGTTGCAATTCCCCTTACAGCAACTGCCAAAGCCTGTGTACCGGTGTTTCCGGCCATCCCCCCAATAAGCGGTATAAATACAGCTAGAATTGCTTTTTGACTAAGCGTTTCTTCGAATTTGCCGATTAAACTAGCAGTAAACATACCCAGGAACAACAAGATAATCAGCCATGGAAGCCTTTTACTCGCAGCAGTGAACGAATTTTTTTCCACTCTGTCTAAATCTGATACACCAGCCAGCTTTGAGTAATCATCCGAAGCTTCTTCTTCCATGACGTCCATAATATCATCAACTGTAATAATCCCTAATAGACGCTGTTCAAAATCAACTACAGGCACAGCAAGGAAATTATAATCCCGCATAGTACGTGCGACATTTTCCTGATCTTCCGTTACCGAAACAAATTGTATTCGATCTTGCATAATATCAGCAATCATTGTTTCGTCATCTGCAACGATTAAATCGCGAAGTGTCAAGACACCAACAAGCTTCGACTGATCATCAATCACATAAAGGTAATAAATCATCTCCGCTTGCGGAGCTTCTTTTTTCAGTATATACATCGCAGAACGCGCTGTTTGGTTCGCTTCAATGGCTACGAATTCAGTGGTCATAATACTGCCCGCTGTGTATTCTTCATAGCTCAGTAACTCTTTTAATTCAACGGCCGAATCATGATCCATAATGGTCAAGTAGCTTCCTGCCTGTTCCTGACCCAGCTCGTTTAAAACATCCGCTGCATCATCGGCATACATTTCTGAAAGCATATCTGCTGCATAAGCTGGAACCATTTCAGACAGCAGGTTTTCATATTCAGCTTCCTCATTTTCAATGTGTTCAAATATGGTTGCCATTTCTTCAGGTGACAGAAACAGATAAACCTTTGATCGAAGTTCCTTCTCCAGACTTGAATAAAAGAGAGCTTGATCATAAGGATGAAGCTCAATAAATTCGTCTCGGAATCCTTGTAGATTGTCTGTATATAAGGCTTCCGTCATTTTCACTCGTTGAAGGTTTTCTTCCTCCATAGGTGCTGTCATGCGTTAGCCCCCTTCCATATTAGTGATAAATTCTTTCCTTTCATGTAAAGTAGCTGCATGGTAGATAATAAGATAAAGTAAAATGTAAGGATGTGAACTATGCATATCGATATTATTGGTGACATTCACGGCTGTTATAATGAATTTACCCAATTAACGAAACAATTAGGCTACTCATGGGAAAAAGGGTATCCTATTCATCCAAACAGCAGAAAATTAGGCTTTGTCGGAGACCTCACAGACCGTGGGCCACAATCTCTTGAAGTCGTACAAACCGTATATGAGCTTGTCCAAGGTAACCATGCGTATTATTGTCCAGGTAACCATTGCAACAAGCTTTACCGTTACTTTCTTGGCAACAAAGTTCAGCAATCTCACGGTCTCGAAACAACGGTTGCGGAATATGAAAAACTGCCGATTGATCAACAGAAGAAGATTAAAAAGCAATTTCTTACTTTATATGACCAATCGCCTTTATACCATACGTTGGATAACGGTAGCTTATATATTGCCCATGCTGGTATACGAGGAGATTATATTGGTAAAACCGGAGCTAAAGTAAAAACCTTCGTTTTGTATGGAGATATTTCTGGTGCCAAGCACCCAGATGGCTCTCCCGTAAGACGTGATTGGGCACAATCCTATCATGGTGAACCATGGATTGTCTATGGACACACGCCTGTAAAAGAAGCAAGAATCGTGAACCATACCATTAATATTGATACTGGCTGTGTATTTGGAGGCAAACTGACTGCTCTGCGCTATCCAGAGTTTGAACTAGTTTCCACACCTTCCTCAATGCCTTATCTCCCTGAGAAATTCAAGACTGAATTTACAGTTTAAAAACAAAAGGCCGATTTCTTTTATTAAGAAATCAGCCTTTTTACTGCCTCATTTCAGGCTAGTTTACCTATTTAATAACTCTTGAAAATCTCCAGGTGCTGGTTCTTCGAAGGTCATTCTATCACCAGTAAGGGGATGTGTAAATTCTATCTTCGCACAATGAAGCGCTTGTCGTGGAATTAAGGTGGTCGTGCCTCCATACAAATCATCACCTGCAAGCGGATGACCAATATGAGCCATATGAACTCGAATTTGATGCGTCCGTCCTGTTAAAAGCTGGAGTTCAAGATAACTTATTATTGGTGAAGACTGAATAACCCGGTATAGCGTACAAGCATATTTACCATCTTCTCTTACCATACGGGTAATAATACTTTCTGGATTACGGCCGATTGGTGCCTCAATTCGGCCGCTCTCCTCCTCCAGCTGCCCTTCCGCAATCGCCTGGTATGTGCGGGTGATTAGCCCCGCTTTTTGCTGAGCACTCAGTAAATGATGAATATGACTGTGCTTCGCAATTAAAACAAGACCTGATGTATTTCGGTCAAGCCTCGTTACCACATGAACAGTAGAAGCGACATCTTTCGATTCGTAGTACCCCGCTAATGCATTTGCCAAACTTCCCCTGGGACGCTCTCGCGAAGGAATAGTACTTTGATAGGCAGGCTTGGCCAAGATAATAATTGATTCATCTTCATACCGAATGACAAGCGGCAGCTTCTCAGGAATCAACCCTAAGCTGATTTCCTCGAGCGGAAAAACAACCTCTACGATATCTCCTTCATGCAGTGGATAACGGACAGTCACAACCTTTCCGTTCACAGATAGTTCGCCGCCGCGATACTTAATCGAAGTCAGCCCTTTTTTGGAAATCTTATGTTCATTGAGAAAGTTTCTGAGCAGCTTGCCTTCATCCTTACTTTCTACAGTCCATGAAAGTCTAAACTGTTTCGATTCATTGTTAGTAGACACTTATTCCAATCTCCTTAGTTTGCGATAAATGAATCATGGACGCGTTTCCAGAAGGGAAAAGGCCTGAAACGAGCAAATCGAATTTTTTCTGGAGCCACCAAAAATTGAATGGATTTAACATCCTCATGAAGCAAGGACAAATGATCAATCGTAATTTGAAAATCAACATTATTAACTGGGCGCAGCAAGCATGTATGATGCGCTGGTAACACAAGGGGAGATCCAACCGTACGAAATACACGATTATTTATTGAAGCCATCTCAGAAAGCTGGATAGAATCAATGGTTGGGTGAATAATTGCACCACCAAGCGCTTTATTATACGCCGTGCTTCCTGAAGGTGTGGATACGCATAGACCATCCCCTCTAAACGTTTCAAAATGCTCTCCTCGCATCTCCACATCCATAACTAACGTTCCTTCCACACTTTTAACGGTGGATTCGTTTAAAGCCAGAAAACGGGATTCACGTCCCCCATGCTGGTAACGGACTATTACTTCAAGAAGCGGATATTCCACTACTTGAAACGGTGTTTTCGCAATCGCAATGACTAGCTTTTCGACTTCATCAGGCGTCCAATCTGCATAAAAACCTAGATGACCGGTATGAACGCCGACAAATGCCGTTTTATCCAGTCGTTTTTTATATCGGTGAAAGGCATATAACAGGGTTCCATCACCACCGATGGAGACGACGATATCCGGCTGGTCTTCATCGTATTCCAAATTAAAATCCTGAAGATAGGTACGAACCTTATGCATTAAACTATTCGATTTGGAGTCCCCTTTAGAGGTTACAGCAAATTTCATATGATCCCACCCTAGTTTTTATTTAATGATTCTGTGTGTCCTTTTTTCTAGAAAAGATTCGCTGTGCTTCTTGAATTTCAATTCGAATTTGCGACATTTCCTCATCGAGCAAATAAGCAGCCTCAGCTGCGCGCTGCAGACGATTCTGTATATCCTCTGGAAAATCTCCCCGGTATTTATAACTCAAAGAATGCTCAATAGTTGCCCAAAAATTCATCGAAAGTGTACGTATTTGAATTTCTGCGAGCAATTTCTTTTCTCCATGAATCGTTTGAACGGGGTACCGAATCACAACATGATAAGACCGATATCCGCTTACCTTTTTATGCGAAATATAGTCTCGCTCCTCGACAATTTCGAAGTCATTCCTAAGTCTGAGCAGCTCCACAACTTTTCTTATATCATCGACAAATTGACACATCATTCTTAACCCTGCGATATCCTGCATTTCTGTATCCAATTTATCGAGTGGAATGTTCTTCTGAACAGCTTTATCTAGAATACTCACGATTGGTTTTACTCGGCCAGTTACAAATTCAATCGGAGAATGGACATGATCGCGATCAAATTCTGTCCGCATCCCTTTTAATTTCACCTTTAACTCCTCAATAGCTTGCTTATAAGGAGCCAAAAAATCATTCCACTGTTCCATTTCCGCACCCCTTGACCTATTTTAATGGAATCAGCCTCATCGGCATTCAGTAAACACCTGTTCAACCTTTACTGTAAAGGCCTCACCGTAATTACTGTTTCCTTTAATATTTTCAAGCAAATCAATTAGTTCTTCAACTATCCCGTTTAATTCAAATTTCGTTTCTTCCGATGCAATGAAAACAGGATAGTTCTCCTTTATCGCAATACACAAGAAACTCCAAATTGATTCTGGGAGTGAAATATATGTATATTCGTCGTTTTCTTCTATTAAATAAATAAACGCTTGATGATCTGAATCAGCCAGCACCTGTTCTTTAGCTATATAGTTTGATCCCTCAAAGATTTCGTCTGGTTGTAGAAGCAGCTCATTGTTTCGAATAGAAGCTTCTTTTATATGTATTTTTGTTCTCATAGCCCGTATCGCCCCCCAACGTTTAACGATTATATTTTATCACATTGTTTTAGGGAATCCCAAGAATTCACCTAATTTCTCATGCTAAATTCCAGGTCTCTAACCATTACATAAAATAAGACAACAAGGCTCTTATTTGCTGAAAACGCAAAACAACGAGATAATAGATAAAATACATATGAAAGGAAGATGATTTTGAACCAGCATATTGAAATAGAATTTAAGAATCTTTTAACAAAACAGGAGTTCCGCAAACTCGTCCAGCATTTCAAAGTTAAAGAAAACAGTTTCGCCTTTCAATCCAACCATTATTGCGACACAGAAACATTTTCTTTAAAAGAAAAAAATTCTGCACTGCGCATTCGTCAAAGAAACGGCGAATATGAATTAACTTTAAAAGAGCCTGCTGATACTGGTTTATTAGAAACCACTCAGCCTATAACACGTACAGAAGCGGAAAGCTTTCTTGAAGACGGTATTTTTCCAGAAGGCGTGATCAGTCGTCTGCTTGAAAACAAGTTAAATATCCCCTCAGATTCGATTCGCTTTTTTGGTACACTTATGACCAATCGTACTGAATTCCAGTATGAAGGTGGACTCATCGTACTCGACCATAGTGCTTATATTAATACGGAGGATTATGAAATAGAATATGAAGTATCTGATGCGGTCGAAGGTAAAAAAATATTCCTGCAACTTCTAAAAAGTCTTAAGATTCCTGTACGTGAAACCGAAAATAAGGTTAAGCGCTTTTATCGTGCTAAACAAGGACAATGATGGATTCATTTCCTGTTTATAATGTCATGAGGTGAACCTTTTTGAAGATACAGGATTTTACATCCATACTAGAATTACAGGCCCTACAAGGACTGAACAGCCCAAATAAAGCTCAAAACGCTTCTACAGCCAATCTCTTTCAAGAAATGCTGTCAACCGTCCTTACCGGCGAGGAAGACGCTGACACGCAATCTAAACCTCTTGGTAATGTCCTAAGTCAAATTATAGCCGCTGTGGATTTGACAAACTCATCTTCCATGAACCAGCAATTACCTTTTTCTTCTACGGCTGCGGTTTCTTCCTTGCCTGCAGCAGGAAAAAGTACTGGCTATGACCAAATCATTAGTGATGCAGCCACATTATACCAGCTGCCCGAAAAGTTAATAAAATCTGTCATTAAACAGGAATCAAATTTTAACGCACAAGCAACTAGCTATGCAGGAGCTTCCGGACTGATGCAGCTGATGCCTGCAACCGCAAAAGGGCTTGGCGTTACTAACATTCTTGATCCAGCCGAAAACATTATGGGCGGCACTAAATACCTCAGCCAGATGATGAAACGTTATAACGGCAATACAGAACTTGCCCTGGCTGCTTATAATGCGGGACCAGGAAATGTCGATAAATATGGCGGAATTCCTCCCTTTAAAGAAACCAGTCAATATGTACAGAAGGTAATGTCCACCTACTTAAGTTAATCTATATAATTCTCCCATGCCAATTGTCGCTGCTTCTCTCGCCATTGGTCATGGGATTTTTTCTGTCCTTCGCTTGTCCTAGTACAGAATACATAATTTCATCAAGCTAGATATTTGTTATATTGCAAAGGCATTGTTAAAATAACAATACAGACTATGGAAACATAAAGGAGTAAACAGCATGGAGCAAGGAAACCCTACACCATATGAAGCCATTGGAGAAGGGCTTTTACACAAATTAATCGATGTATTTTACTCCAATGTAAGCCAACATCCGGATTTGATGCCGATATTTCCAGATGATTTTACCGAAACGATTCGTAAACAAAAACAATTTATGACGCAGTATCTTGGAGGTCCTTCTCTTTACACAGAAGAACACGGTCACCCGATGTTACGTGCTCGTCATATCCCATTTGAAATTACACCTAGACGGGCAGAGGCATGGTTGCATTGTATGAGCAAAGCCATGGATGAAGTAGGTCTTGAAGGAGATCTGCGGGAATTTTTCTTTCATCGTCTCGATTTGACCGCACAACATATGATTAATTCTTCCGAGACGGACGAGAAAGGAGTAGAAATTTGAGCGCTCAAAAACCAGTTTTCTTTGTTTCTGATTGGATTACCTCGCAGCATTCCTATGCAGGAAAAAAACCAATAGAAATTTATGTTTTTATTGATCCTTTGTGTCCAGAATGCTGGGCCATGGAACCGGTACTTAAGAAACTGCACATTGAATATGGACATTTATTCAGTATTAGGCATGTAATTAGCGGAAAACTCGCTTCACTTAATAACGGAAAAAATAAAAATTTTGAAAACATAGCTCAAGTTTGGGAAAAAACTGCAAGCCGTTCCGGCATGTCCTGTGATGGATCGATTTGGGAAGATAATCCGATTTCATCCCCTTTTGCAGCCTCTATTGCGATTAAGGCTGCCGAGCTTCAAGGAAAAAGGCTTGCAACACGTTTCCTACGTAAGCTCCAAGAATTTTTATTTGTAAATAAGCAAGATATTTCTAATATAGATGTTTTAACAGAATGCGCTCGTCAAGTTGGCCTTGATGTTACTGAATTCCTCGATGACATCCATTCAACGAGTGCCGCAAGAGGCTTTCAATGTGATTTAAAGATTACATCTGAAATGGAAGTCAGTGAGATCCCTTCCCTCGTTTTTTTTAATCAAAACATTGAAGAAGAAGGCATTAAAGTGTCTGGCGCATATCCATATAGTATCTACGTGAATATCATCGAAGAAATGCTTGGGACACTTCCAGAACCGAGTAAGCGTCCTAAGCTCGAAGAATTCATGGAGTCCTTTCAATTTGTTGCAACAAAAGAGATTGAAGTGGTTTATGATATGACTAAAAATGAAGTAGAATTTCAGATGAAGCGCCTTGCATTGAAACAAGTCGTCCAACGAATCCCAGCTAAATACGGAACCTTTTGGAAGTACATTAAAAAAGC
>NZ_AJTN02000029.1 GCF_000305495.1 Peribacillus psychrosaccharolyticus ATCC 23296
CAAATATTTTTTCGAGGTTGAAAGCCGAGAACAAGACTGTTCCCAAGATCCCGCGTTTTTCTTTGTTTATAAGCGGGTGCGTTACCAAAGATAAATATTGGCTCGCCATCAAAATGGAAGTCCCATAAAAAGTGCTCAGGGTCTTTTGGTTTTTCTTTAGGCCAGTCTTTCGGATCATGTTCGTGCAGGTATTGAAGAATGTCCCAAAAGTTTTTCCGGTAATGTTCAAGATCCCCTTCTACCGGTTCTGGTTCAACAAAAACGAAAAGACCATGACGTATATAGGGTGGTTCATTAAAGAGCTTAAGAAAGCTTTCGACTGCGCTTGGCAGGTTCGAGTAATCATCACGGGTGATATAGGCGTAACGAAGCTCTCCCTTATTTTCCGCTTTCATGCCAAAATAACAGGGAAAGGTTTTGTCCGTTACTGTGTCATGAAAAGTTTGGTACTCTTTGATTACCCACTCGGGAACTATTTCTGGATTAGTCATATCTTCTTTTCGTAAAAGCGTATTTTTCATTGTAAGCATGCGATCTTCTCCTTTTGGTATCATGATAATTTTAGATACCCGTACTTCCAATCTTTGAAACAGACAAAAAAAGGACTCATGGAAGCGAGTCCTTTAATAGTATGATATTAGTAGAGTAATATGCTTATACTTCTACTTCTTCTTGTACCCCGTAATCAGAGATTTCTGATTTGTAAACTTCTTCAATCTTTTTCCCTCTTGCGCGTGAGAGAATCTCCATCCGCAGAGAAAGCTGCCGCATCGTAAAATTCATGCTTGCATCAGGATCCACACCAAAAGGATGTTCTTCACTGTTTTTCGTTCCTTCTTTATTTAGCTGGATCGCATAAGGAGTCAGTTCACCCATCTTTTGAGCCACTAAGTCGTAAATATGTGGATGCTCACAAATTATCCGCTGAATTAAGAAAGTTCCGTAGGCGATATGACGTGACTCATCTCGTTTGATTAGGCTCATTCCTTTAGTCAGCCCAGGCATTAATCCTGACTTTTCAAGCGAATTATGGATACCGAAATAAGCTGTTTCGGCTAGAACGGCTTCGATAAACATATTATAAACCGTTGATGCTTCAGCGATTGCCTCTGGAGATGTGTCTGTCAGAAGTTTTTCCATAGCGGTTGGCAGCATGTCATAAAAAACTTCTTTGAATTTATCAGAATGATGAACAGTTAAATCGCCTGTTTCCCCAATCGTATTTAAGAAAATTCGAAAGAACTCAGTGTGTTTAGCTTCTTCAAACAAAAAGGTTGTGAGGTACATTTCTTCTTCAATCCGTCCCTCTTTAGCAACTGCCATAATGAGCGGCAGGAGATCGAGTGTGACTGCTTCTTCACCACCTTGGAACTGAGAGATAAGTTGAAGAATATTTTCTCGTTGAGGTTCCGTCATTTTTTTCCAATCTTCGATATCTTGGCTGAAATCAATATCACATGGATTCCAAATTCCAAATTTCTTTGCTTTTTGATAAAGTCTGAAGGGCATTGAATCTTCACGTAATCCTAATGTGCTGGTGGTTTGCATTTTTTCATGTACCATATTACTGATCCCCCTTTTGTTTTTTACTACCATAAAATTGTAAGTGCTTACAATTTATTGTACTATTGACTTAGCTTCTAACCAATACCTGAAAATGTAGGGAGGGAAACTGTCGAATGATAGAAGGTCATCTGCAGGATTTTCTTAAAAAAATCCAGATTCAAACGGATATGAAGAAGAAATCTGAATTAATTGTCTGGGGATGCAGCGTTTACTTCCCATTCCAACGTGCATGTATTTTTAGTTATTCACCTTTTTCGTCATCCATTGAAGGGATTTACCTCGTTGAAAAAGAACAGATTTCAACCCTCGAGAGCATGAAAACAGATGTTCATAGTATTCCACCCATTTATCAAGCTGTTACTCAAAACACCCCTTTGTTTATTAACTCACACGAAACCCAAACAGCTTTTCCTGAACAGATTATTCATGAATATAATCTAACTTCTGTGATTGTTATTCCCATTACAATTTTAAATGTTTCAACGGGATTTCTTCTGCTCGACGGATTTAATGGTTCCACAGAATTACTTCATCAGGTCATCAGTCAATTATCAGAGTATGTCACGTTAGCTGCAGCGCCGCCCTTGGTTGTAACAGCAGGAATACTTAGCAAACGAGAATCAGAGGTCTTACAGCATCTTGCGAATGGGTACGACATTAATGGAATAGCAGAACAGCTTTTTATTAGTAAATATACAGTTCGCGATTACTTGAGCTCTGCCGTGCGAAAACTGGGTGTCCGTCACCGGTCTGAAGCGGTTGCTGTTGGTATACGCACCGGTATGATTGTGTAAAGGAACAAAAAAAACCTGCAGACAGCTGCAGGCTTCTTTTGTTCCTTTTAATTTTGTATTACTTTTTGCTCCACCTTTGTAATCCAGTTAAACGGATCATCACTTCTTCCATTTTGGATATCTGTTAAGGTATCATAGAGTTTTTTTGACAGCTCGCCAGTTTCACCATTTTGTACAGATAACTTTTCTCCCTGCCAAAGGAATTCGCCGATTGGTGAAATTACGGCAGCAGTACCCGTACCGAAGGCCTCTTCTAAAGTGCCCGCTTTTTGTGCTTGGTACACTTCATCCATAGATATTTGACGTTCAGAGACGGGAATGTTCCAATGATGAAGTAATTCTATAATGGAATCTCTCGTAACACCCGGAAGGATACTTCCATTAAGGGCAGGTGTGACCACTTCTCCATTAATTTTAAAGAAAACGTTCATACTGCCTACTTCTTCAATATACTTCTTCTCGATTCCATCAAGCCATAAAACTTGGGCATAGCCTTCTTTATCAGAAACTTCTTGGGCTTTTAAACTTGACGCATAATTGCCGCCTGTTTTAGCTTCTCCGGTTCCCCCGTTTACAGCACGAGTAAACGCTTGTTCAACAGCAATTCGAATCGGGTGAATACCTTCTTTATAATAAGAACCGACTGGTGACATAATGATGATGAACTGATATCGGTCTGAAGGTGCTACACCTAGATACGGTTCAGTTGCAATCACAAAAGGACGAATATAAAGAGAAGTCCCTTCTGCATCAGGAATCCAACCCTGGTCAACGCGAATCAATTCTTTCAATGCTTCCAGGACTTTATCTACATCAATAGGCGGAATACATAAACGTTCATTCGATTTATTTAACCGCTGGAAGTTTTTCTCGGGACGAAAAAGGAAAATCTCTTTGTCACTAGTCAAATATGCTTTAAGTCCTTCAAAAACGGATTGGCCATAATGAAAAATCATAGCTGAGGGATCTAGCGTAATCTTTTGATACGGAACGATTCTCGGATCATGCCATCCTTGGCCTGTTATGTAATCCATAATAAACATATGGTCTGTAAAAACCTTGCCAAACTCTAATTTGTCAGCTTGCGGTTTTGTTTTCTTAGTTGTACTTAGCGTGATCTCCATATCGATTTCCTTCATTACTAAAACCCCTTGTTGAATAAATTTAGTAGTGCTTTTAAAACTATAATTTATTTTACTCCTTCTATCCACGATGTTTCAAGTGCTAATCACGAAATTTTCGGAATTTTTTAATCTTTTACCGGAAATATCCAGCGTTATGGAGAAAAGAAACCGACGTCTTCCTAGACGGCGGCTTCTTTTCTCTGTATTACGTCAGAAATTCCATTAATGCCTGATATTGATGACTGGCTTCTTTATAGCCTTGATCATATAATCGGGTAAGTTTAGTTGGATTACGTTCAATTCGACCGACTTCAATTTTCTCTGAAGGCCGGATGACAAATACGTTTCCTTTTTTTTCTTGTTCTTCTATATATGACACCGTCTCATTATAGACTTGATGACGACGGGCAATGGCTCTAAGTAATCCTTGATATGGTGCATATTTACGTTTTAGATACCAGCTAAAGGATTGCGGTCCTTTCATATATCCTTTATTTCGCGTTAAAATGACTACATTCTTTTTATAGTCATCTTTTTCAGCTTTCAAGAGCGGAATAGGGTCTGCAATCCCCCCATCTAATAGACTTAGACCCTGATAAGAGATAATAGGCGCCATTAGCGGCAGCGAGCTAGACGCCCTGATAATTGTTAGTATATCTTGATGATAGGTTGTTTTATCAAAGTAAACGGGTTCACCTGTCATACAATCAGTCGTACCGACAATAAATTCGTCTGAAGCTTGGTTAAAGGTAGTAAAATCAAATGGGACAAGTTCATTGGGCAGCTTGTTAAAGAGAAAATCCATCCCCAACAATTCGCCTTTACGTACCAAGTTTTTCACAGACATATATTCTGGATGACGGATATAATCAATGTTTACGATTTTGTTGCGATCGATTTGTCGTGCAACATAAGACGATCCATTGCATGCACCAGCCGATACGCCGATAACATAGGGAAGGTAGATGTCCTTTTCCATTAAGAATTGAAGTACTCCTCCGGTGAAAACTCCGCGCATCCCGCCGCCTTCTAAAACCAATCCTGTATTTTGCATTCTTTTTTCGCCTCTTTTAATGATAAATAGTAGGAATATATTGTAACATAGATTTTCATTTTATACTGAATTCAGGATTGTAGGGATGAAATCCCTGTATTTCTCCTGCTTTCAGGCTATTTTTTAGAGATAAAGTTTACCATTACGTAGAGAAAGGGAAGTATGAAAGACAAACAACATTTTGTGGAGGGCATGCCAAGTGTGGATACATAAACCGTTTTTTCAATATGCAACAGGAATTATTTTAACCATTTTAATTATCCTTTTATTTGGGAAAATAGATTATTTTCTCTGGCCATTTCAGAAAACAATTGCCACTATTTTCTTTCCCGTCGCAATTACAGGCCTTCTCTATTATATTAGTAGACCGATTGTTAAATTCTTAGGACGATACATGCCGAAGCTGGCAAGTATCATTCTTGTTTTCACAATTGTTTTAAGTTTACTTACACTAGGAAGCTATTTCGCTGGTCCTGTGCTTAGTGATCAGTTGGGTAATTTATCGCAAGAATTTCCAGATAAGATGGATGAATTTACAAAAACGTCAGAAAAAACGCTGAAGGAGCACGATTTTGGATTGCTTCAAAATGAAGATCTACGGCAGAAAGCAGTTGATTCTGGTCAAAAGCTGCTTACAAGTATGAGTGGAAACTTAATGACTGTCTTCTCTACTATAACCAGTATTGCCACTGTTTTAATCATCGTCCCTTTTCTTTTGTTTTACTTTTTAAAAGATGATGACAAGCTTCGTCCTTTTTTGTTGAAATATATTCCTAATGAGGTTGAAGATGAAGGAAACGTGATTTTAAAAGATGTCGACAAGACACTTTCCGCTTACATCATCGGCCAAACAATTATTGCGCTGGCAGATGGAATTATGATGTATATTGGTTATGTCATTATTGGACTTGATTATGCATTGGTTCTAGCACTGTTTGCGATGTGTCTGATTATTGTTCCTTTTTTAGGACCATTTCTTGGGGTCATCCCCGCTCTACTCGTCGGTGTACAACAAGATCCAATTATGGCTGTAAAGGTATTAGTGGTTCTATTGGTGGTTCAGCAACTTGAGGGAAACCTAATTACCCCTAATGTTATGGGAAAAAGATTAAATATTCATCCCGTAACGGTTATACTACTCTTACTTGCGGCCGGAACGTTATACGGCTTTATCGGCATATTAATTGCCATCCCGCTTTACGCAGTTATTAAAACGCTCGTGAAGAACTTCCGCAAATTCTATCGACTGCGGCAGGGACCACATAAAATATAAAAAAAGAGGAAAGCGATTCGCTTTCCTCTTTTTTTGTTCAGTTTGTCTGGATAATCCGCTCTGGACATGTATAAACATTTAAAGATGAATGTCGGACAAACCCAATCGTTGTAATCCCAAGTTCTTCGGCTGCCTGCAGGGCAAGCTCTGTGGGCGCTGACTTTGAAACAACGATTTCACAGCCAATTTTAGCTACTTTTAAAAGAATTTCTGAAGAAATCCGTCCGCTGAATACTAACACTTTGTTACGAATTTCAATGTTATTTTTTAAACAATAGCCGTAAATTTTATCAAGCGCGTTATGACGGCCAATATCCATTCGTGTAATTGTATTTCCATCCAAATCGCATAAGGCTGCATTATGAACGCCGCCAGTTTTTTTAAAGACGTCAGCAGAGCCTTGAAGATTATTCATTAACGTAAAACAATCATCAGGAGTTACTTTAATTGTAATCGCATCCATTTTTTTCGCTGTTAGGGCATCATTCACAAAGACGAATCCCTGTCTGCTCATCCCACAGCAAGAAGTGATGTAGCGCTTGTTCTGGAAATTTTGATAAAAGGGATTAATTTTGGAAATGCTCACATGCACATATCCTTCGTTCTCTTGGACCCAAATATTTTCAATTTCTTCATATCTTTTAATGATTCCTTCTGACGCAAGATACCCAATCACCATATCTTCAATATATTCAGGTGAACAAACCATTGTAACAAATTCCTCACCGTTAATTTTTACGGTTACCGCATATTCCGTTACAATTCGGTCTTCAATCCACTCTCCATTCCCACTTTCAAAATGAAGGACCTTCCGTTTAATCTCTATTGGTTTCATGACTGTCCCTCCTTCGGGCCGCAAATCGGTCGATCAAATACAAAAACAGATACGCCGATATCTTCCTCAATTTTTATATCAGAAAATAAATGGACAAGTTTTGCCTCCATAAGCTCGTTCATGCCCTCAGGCGTCTTATCTTTATAGATATCCTGTATTAAGGTGGTTCTAGCGGCATGAACCATGTTCCGTCCATCTTCCGAACGTGCAATGAATTTTTCAGTTGGTGTTAAATTTCCATAGAGTGTAGAAATCACCATGTTGTCGACAAATACGGTCTGAATTCGTTCAGGCCCTTTCCCGAAGAGATCTTTTCGGAGCTTTCTTATAATATCATTGAATTCATGAACTTTTTTAGACATGTCTGTACCCCTTTTCCCCTGTATACAATAAGTCTACAGTATTATCCTACTAGGTATACGGTCTATTTGTAAAAGGCTTTATCTTAAAATGAGTATTATTTGTTTTACTGAGATAATTCCTAATTATGTGACTTTTTCATTAGTTTAATTGTACTTAAAGGCTTTTTATAATTATTATTGTTTAATCAAGAAACTAGTTGTATAATAACCATTGTTGGTTCCTTGGTAATTCGTGAATTGTCAAGGGTCTATCATGTGAACTTTCTTAAGCTATCTGGATTGGTACTTTAGTAAGATCTGCTAATGAACTATTCCACCATATACAACACTGATGCCCAAAGCGGGTTCTATGTTGTCTATGGTGGTTTTTTATTTTTTATACGAAAGAGGTTTAACGATGGAAACAAACTATGTCACCGTCACGATTAATAATCAGCAGTATTTTGCCGAGGAAGGCAAAACTGTCGTGCAAATCCTTAATGAAAATAAAATTGAACATCCGCAAATTTGCTATGTTCCTGAAGTTGACCCGATCCAAACTTGTGATACGTGTATTGTCTCAATTGATGGGAAACTAGCACGTTCATGCTCAACCGTTGCTAAAGAAGGCATGGTTATTGATCTTCAAGCACCAGCTGCCAAAGAAGCACGTACGGAAGCAATGGACCGTATTCTTGAAAACCATCTACTTTATTGTACCGTTTGTGATAACAACAATGGGAATTGTAAGTTACATAATACGGCTGAAATGATGGAAATTGCACATCAAGAGTATCCTTATACACCTAAGGTAACGCCTGTGGATGTCGATATGACACATCCCTTCTACCGCTATGATGCCAATCAGTGTATTGCCTGTGGTCAGTGTGTAGAGGTATGTCAAAGTCTACAAGTTAACGAGACACTATCAATTGACTGGGAAGCAGAACGTCCACGAGTTATCTGGGATGCAGGTGTTTCCATTAATGAATCTTCATGTGTCGGCTGTGGTCAGTGTGTAACAATCTGTCCATGTAATGCCCTAATGGAAAAATCAATGCTCGGTGAAGCAGGATTTATGACAGGTCTTGAGGAAGATATTCTTACTCCAATGATCGACTTAATCAAAACAGTTGAACCAGATTACACAACGATTTTTGCTGTTTCTGAAGTTGAAGCGGCTATGCGTGAAGAACGGACGAAGAAAACGAAAACAGTATGTACCTTCTGTGGTGTAGGCTGTTCATTCGAAGTATGGACGAAGGATCGTAAAATATTGAAGGTTCAACCTTCGCATGACGCACCTGTTAATGCCATCTCTACTTGTGTAAAAGGTAAGTTCGGCTGGGATTTCGTCAATTCAAAAGAACGTTTAACTACACCATTAATCCGTAAGAACGGCGAATTTGTCGAAGCTTCATGGGACGAAGCATTAGATCTTGTTGCGAGCAAATTGGGTTCTATTAAGCAAGAATACGGAAAAGGTTCAGTCGGCTTTATTTCATCTTCCAAGATTACGAATGAAGAAAACTATGTGATTCAAAAAATGGCACGTCAAGTATTCGAAACCAATGATGTTGACAACTGCTCACGCTACTGTCAAGCACCAGCTACAGACGGTTTGTTCCGTACAGTCGGAATGGGCGGAGATGCTGGAACGATTAAAGATATTGCAAAAGCTGGATTAGTAATCATCGTCGGTGCAAACCCTGCAGAAGGACATCCAGTTCTTGCTACACGGGTAAAACGTGCGCATAAACTTCATGGCCAAAAATTAATCGTGTCAGATCTACGTAAAAACGAAATGGCTGAACGATCTGATCTCTTTGTTCGTCCAAAACAAGGTACAGACCAAGTATGGTTAATGGCTGTTACGAAATACATGATTGATCAAGGCTGGCATGATGCAGACTTCATTACAGAAAACGTTAATTTCTTTGAAGATTATTCGAAGAGCCTTGAAAAATATACATTAGAATATGCAGAAAAAGTTACCGGCATTTCCCAAGCTACCATCATTAACATTGCAGAAATGGTCCGTGATGCGGATGGTACATGTATCCTTTGGGGGATGGGCGTAACACAAAATACAGGTGGTTCAGATACATCTGCTGCTATTTCAAACTTATTATTAGCAACTGGAAACTACCGTCGTCCAGGAGCAGGTGCTTATCCGCTTCGTGGTCACAATAACGTTCAAGGTGCTTGTGATATGGGAAGTCTTCCAGGCTGGTTACCAGGATACCAACATATTACAGATGATGCAGCTCGTGCTAAGTTCGAAAAAGCGTATGGTGTAACGATTGATAGCAAACCAGGTTTAGACAATATTCAAATGCTTAAATCGATTGATGAAGGCAAGATGAAAGCTATGTTCTTAGCTGGTGAAGATATGGCACTCGTTGATTCTAACGCGAACCATGTACATGATGTCTTATCTAAACTTGATTTCTTCGTTGTACAAGATATCTTCTTATCAAGAACAGCTCAATACGCAGATGTAGTTTTACCTGCAGCTCCATCACTAGAAAAAGATGGAACGTTTACGAATACGGAACGTCGTGTTCAACGGTTATATCAAGTACTGCCAACATTGGGTGATTCAAAACCTGACTGGTGGATTGTTCAAGAAATTGCTAATCGCTTAGGTGCTGGCTGGAATTACTCACATCCAAGTGATATCTATGATGAAATGGCAAGCCTCTCTCCTCTCTTCAGCGGCGCAAATTACGACGTACTTGAAGGATGGAACAGTTTCTTATGGGGCAGCAATGAAGGGGTTAGCACACCACTGTTATATGTGGATGGCTTTAACTTCCCTGATAAGAAAGCTCGCTTCGCTATTGCAGATTGGGTATTACCTGCTCAATTTGAAGATCAATACGATCTTTATATTAACAATGGCCGGATGCTGGAACATTTCCATGAAGGAAATATGACGAATAAATCAGAGGGTATTCAAAGAAAAGTTCCTGAAATTTTTGTGGAAGTTTCTCCTGAATTAGCTGACGAACGTGGAATTAGTACTGGTTCAGTTATCCGTTTAGTTTCACCTTATGGAGCGCTTAAATTACCGGTATTAGTAACCGATCGCGTGAGTGGAAACGAACTATTCTTACCGATGAATTCAACGAAAAAGGATTCAGCAATTAACTTCTTAACAGGTCCAGCAGTAGACCATCGTACGCATACGCCTGCATATAAGCAGACGAAGGTCCGGATGGAAGTTATCCAATCAAAAAGGCGGAGAATCTCCACTTCCTGCTAACAATCCGCGTAATAAAAAACGTAACCCGCAAAATGGTGTTGAAGTTCAACGCAAATGGGCACGTGAAGGTTATGTTGAACTAACAAATTATCAAGAGGTGTAATTTACTATGGCAGAACCGATTTCGTTTATTAGAAAAAATATTCCTACTGAAGAAGAAATTCATCAGCAAAAGCTTGATGAATTAAAAACACTGCTTACAGACAATGAAGATTCCCTAAATAAAATAATGGGTATTGTCGGTGAACTCAACTCAATGGGTGTTCTTGAAGCTGCTGAAAAAATGATTCTAGCAAAAGAAGAAATTACTAAAATAGCATTAGGTCAAGTCACACGTGAACCTGTAACCAATCTGATGAACACAGTTATGGGGGCAACCGGTGCTTTAATGGCTGCTGATCCTGAAAAAACAACCACTCTTGTTAAAAGTACAGTGGCTGGAATTGAATCAGGCAGTGATTTCTTAAAAACGGATAAACAAATTCGTATCCGCGATTTAATGAAAGTAATGAAAGATCCTGACATTAATCGTTCATTAGGATTTGGCATCCACTTTTTAAAAGGAATGGGCCAAGAATTAAAAAATCAAGACAAATAAAGTAACAGATTACTAATTTGGATTCGGGGTTCAGTTTGTCCCCCGGTCCTTTTCTTTGGGTAATAATTATCAGTTTAGGGTAATCCCTTTTCTTGCGAAGGGTTTATATAAATATTTTTGATCATACTTAGGAGGCAACACAATGGGATTTCAAAGCCCGCAGCAAATATCACAAATTGCTGCCGATAATGGCGTAAAAAAAGCATCTTTTTCACTAACCGCTATGCTAATTTTAGGATTTTTAGGAGGAGCCTTTATTTCTATTGGTTACCTGCTCTCAATTCGCATCACTGCTGGCCTTCCTCCAGAATGGGCAACACTTGGTAATTTAATCGGAGGAGCCGTCTTTCCAATCGGACTCATATTAGTTGTTATAGCAGGCGGCGAATTAGTTACAGGAAACATGATGACAGTCGCTATGGGATTTTTCACAAAAAGAGTTACACTTTCTAAATTAATGTCTAACTGGATCATCATTACTGTAGCTAACTTCGTTGGTGCCTTATTTGTTGCGTATGTGTTTGGCCATTTAGTTGGTTTAACTGAGACAGAACCATATTTGCATAAGACAATTGCAACTGCACAAGGTAAAGTTGATGCAAGCTTTATCCAAGTGTTATTATCTGGAATTGGTTGTAACTGGCTAGTCGGCTTAGCAATTTGGATGGGGTATAGCGCTGAAGATATTTCTGGAAAAATTATTGGAATCTGGTTCCCGATCATGGCCTTTGTTGCCATCGGATTCCAGCACGTTGTAGCCAACATGTTTGTTATTCCTGCGGCGATCTTTGCTGGCAGCGGCATAAGCTGGGGAGATTATTTCGCTAACTTTGTTCCTGTATTTATCGGGAATGTGATTGGCGGAGCGATATTCGTTTCTGCAGCTTATTGGGCTTCATATCTAAAAAATGCTCCGTTAAGCCAAGGAGCAACTAATCAAAAGAAAAAAGCAAGCTAAACAAAACGACCCGAATCATGAATTCGGGTCGTTTTTTTAAACGCTAATTTTGGCTCTTCCCTTTTACCCAATGCATCATTTTATAGATAAATGAACGCTTTTTTGGCTTTTCTGCTGGTTTTTCAACAATCGGTCTGGTGAGTGCTATATCTTCTAGATCTATTGCATCTTCTACCGCAAGAACTAAACCAATCTCTGTTTCCGCTTCTTTATTCATAACAAGTTTGTAGGGAATTTTATTTTCTACCGCTGCATCAACATATTTTTTTAAATACTCATAATCAATATCCGCATTCAGCAGCAAGGTAGATTCATTATATGTTTTCATTCGTTTGATCAGTTCACGATAGATGGTCTTCTCTCGTACCTGTCCCTGTGTCAATACGGCTACGACGCGCTCTCTAAAGGTTCCTAGGTATTTTTTGCGTTCTGCTGGTTTAAGCTCCTTGGCACCGAAAATTCCCTGTTGTAAAATATCGTCTACATTTTTGTTACTCATAAGGCCCTCCCTTTGTTTCCAGGTTATGCTTATATTGTATCCTGTTTCCGCCCATTTTGTGCACTCATAATAGCGTTGTAAAAAATACGTCGGAATTTCTGGGTTTATTTATGAAGCATTTTACCATGTTTTGGATATATACTATTTTTATAGGCATTTTGAATAGGTTCAATCTGGGGGGAGAAAAACATTGTGAACCGCTTATTATGGATAAAAAGGTTATCATCTTAGATACGTATCATAAGATAAATAGACATATTTTTATTAAAGGACGGGGATCAATGAAGAAATTAGTTATATTGTCTATTGTCTCTATTTTATCCTGCTTTCTATTGTTTGGGGGAAAAACAACAGAAGCCGCTTCTGGGAAAAAACAATTAATTATCATCAACAAGTCTACTAATCAACTAGCCTTCTATGAAAATAATCAGCTGCAACGTTCTTTTTCAGTCGGTACCGGACGTCAGGCATCATACACTCCAGAGGGTACATTTAAAATTGTAAAAAAATCGTCAATCGTCCCTATTATAAGGGAAAGATTAAAGGCGGAGATCCAAGAAATCCATTGGGTAAAAGATGGTTAGGTATTAACGCTAGACAAACAAAGGGCGATACCTATGCAATCCATGGAAACAGCAATCCCTCATCTATTGGGAAATATGTAAGTTCTGGCTGTATTAGAATGTATAATGACGATGTAGTATGGCTTTATAGTAAAGTAAATTACAATACATCAGTTATTATCACTACATCTTCGAAGACGTTTACCGCGATTGCCGCCTCTAAAGGCTACCAGGTAAAGGGAAATCCTGCAAGCAAAGCTGTTAGTATTGGCGGGGTATTAAAGAAAGGCAGCTCAGGTCCGCAAGTTGTTACATTACAAAAGAAATTAGAAAAACTAGGCTATCACGTCAATGGGATTGATGGGTTCTTTGGTCCAGGAACTGAAAAGGCCGTAAAGAGCTTTCAAAAAGCTAAGAAATTGAAAGCGGATGGAATTGTAGGCGGTGCGACTAAAAAAGCCTTAGGACTATGACCGGTAAAACCCCTGCCCAAGATTGGGCAGGGGTTTGTTTTTTCCTCTCTTGGTATTTCATCCCTTCCCAATGTGTTTTATGGTATAATTTGAAGGAATGCTTGTAAGCTATTGCCATTATCTTTGTTAACAGGAGGTTTTCTCTATGGATGACGTTTTAGTTCTCTCCATTAAAATTCTATTAATTGTAGGATTCATTGCTGTGTTTTCCATTCTTGGATTTATTAGAGGCGAAGAATAAACGAATCAGGTACATATAAGAAAGGCTGCATGTCTACAGAGACATGCAGCCTTTCTTTATTAAAGATAATGAATTAATACATCTTTTGAATAATACAAAACAAGTAAACTCAACAGCGCCATGACAACTGCTTCCCCTTTATCACCTGTTCGTATCGTTAAGGGGAAACGTATCGTCAGCTTCAACGGATATAGGAGCTTAATCCCGTTTTTAGTAGCCGCATCTAAAAGTAAATGGCTTACCATTCCGATGAGGATCCCCACACGTATTCCTTCATTAGTTGTTAAGAAAGCAACTAACATATTCATCAAGATTAAGAACAATAAACTATGCGTAATGGTTCGATGTCCGAAGAGCTTATTGATTAGTTTAGATAAGCCTTTAAATCTACGGCCGATTTTACTGCCGCTATGGCAAATGTCCGGCAGTAAAGCTCCAATCGCTCCTGCTGAAATAAATAAAAGCGGGTCATATGTATTCATATGTATAAGGATAATGGTCCCGGCAACGCCGCCCATTAGATGTGTTTTTCCAGTCATTTATGTGTGCCTCTCTTAGGTGTCTTCTTAGTTAGTTGTTTGATCTAAACCGTTCCGGACAGCATATAGTGCAGCTTGTGTGCGGTCCTGAAGACAGAGTTTTGAAAGAATATTAGATATATGTGTTTTTACGGTCTTTTCTGTAATAAAAAGTGCAGCTGCTATCTCCTTATTACTTTTACCTAAGGTAATTTCCTTAAGTACTTCTTTTTCACGTTTTGTTAATTCTTGAATAGGCGAATGTTCTTTTTGTCCTTGCAGGTATGTTAATAGACTGGATGTGACTTTAGGGTCAAGTTGTTTCTCCCCTTGATAGAGAGAGCGTATTGCGGTGACAAGCTGATCCGGGTCACTGTCCTTGAATTGATAGCCTGATGCTCCTGCTTCGAGAGCTGGAATCACATGATCCTTATCTGAGAAGCTTGTCAAAATCATAATCTTTGCCTCTGGATTTTCCGCAAGAATCGCTTTCGTTGCTTCAATGCCATCAAGGATAGGCATTGATAAGTCCATAAGGATAATATCAGGATTTAATGTTTTCGCCAGCTCGATCGCGATTAACCCATTTTCAGCTTCACCAATTATTTCTAAATCTTTGTGTGTACCCAAGAACAGAACAAGACCTTTTCGAACAATATGATGGTCATCTGCAAGTATGAGTCGTATTTTCACGTCTATGCCCTCTTCCTAGAAGGGAATCATTACATTAATGCTTGTACCCTTCCCTAGTGAACTAGTTAAAGTGAACTCCCCTCCTGCTTCATCTGTTCGTTCACGCAGGCTTTGAAGTCCAAGTGTTGGAAAAACAGCAGATGGATTATAGGAAAACCCTTCACCAGGGTCAGTAATCGTCATTTCCACCCTCTTGCTGCTTAGTTGGATAAATAGATGTACGCTGGTTTGTCCAGAATGCTTTTTACAATTATTAAAGGCCTCTTGGCCAATTCGCCAAAGCGTTTCTTCAATATGTGCCGGGAGTACAGATACCCCAGTCAGGCTGGTGGTGACTTCTAACCCAAGTGTCTTTCCGTATGCAGTTAACGCACTAACAATCCCATTTTCTAAGCCTTCAGGTCGCAGCTGCCAGATTAATGCTTTCATTTCAGCCTGTGCCTGAGATGTGATTTTTTGAATGTTCAGCAGTATGTCTCTTTGTTTTGAACAATCATTCTCTGTCTCTCC
>NZ_AJTN02000028.1 GCF_000305495.1 Peribacillus psychrosaccharolyticus ATCC 23296
AAAGATATTGATAAAACAATTCGTTTAATTCTTGATCTTCTAGTCTTTCCATTTCATCAAAACCTATAGATACGGCTATTTCTTCAAGCACCCACTCTTTTATTTGAAGTCTAAACCAGCTGTAAAAATCCTCCCAAATCGTTTGTTTCGCCAAAAATGTATTCTTTTTTAACAATTGCTCCATTCGGAAAATCGAGTCTTTAATTAAATTCTCCTCTTTTAAAATAGGATGACTTTTAGATGAAATTTTTTCATATTGTTTTAATAGGTAAAAAACAATACTTTGAGCAATTTGTGAAACGGTCTCATTTCTCGCAGCAAGCCTTAGTTTAACAAACAGCTCTTCATTTTCTTTATATGCCTCATCCCAGATGACAAATGACTTATAATTCAAATCATCTTTAAAAATTGGAAAGCCAGTAATTGATCCTTTCCTCTTTTGCTTTTTGAATATGTTTTTATAATCATGTAATAGACTGTTTTGATCATTAATACAGATAACTAAAAAGTTATTGATTCTACTTGACCAACGGTTCGATAGATATTGAATACTATTATTCGGTTGACCAGTCTCTACAATGTTCTTATCTTTTTGCATACATAACCTCCAGACCACAATCTAATTCGATAGACAAACAACCCTATTTAATTTTAGATAATATCATTGTTGTCGATAAGCTAGAATCTATTTTTAGAAGTTATAATGGAAAAATCTCCTGTCTATCTATTCAAGAAAGAGTTAATGAGTTCCTTCCCCTAGCTAAGACATTTTAATATTAACCTACCTGAACATACGATTTTACCCACGCAAAACACCTTCGATAATGTACGTTTACGATGTACTTTATCGAAGGTGTTTTCTTGTTATTTAACTTATACCATTTCGTTCTTTTATTCTTCTAGATATCATATTTTTGTCTGGATCGTTACTCTTGAACATTTGTCCTTAAAACCTAGTTAATTTTCTCTTTTTCTCTTGTATTCACTAAGAAATAGGCTGTAATCACCGAAGTTATTGGGATGATGAGCGCCACACCTGTTCCTGCACATAAAATTGTAATCATTTCAGCGCTAAAGATTTTCGAGTTTAGAATTTCTCCAAAAGAATAGGATAAATCTTTAAACCAGATCAGCAGTGCCAAATAACCTCCAAAAAAAGCGAAAAACAAGGTATTTGTACTTGTTCCTAAAATATCCTTCCCAATGTTGATCCCAAATGTGAATAACTCTTTCTTATTTATTGTGGGATGGTGAAGAAACATTTCTCTCATCGGGGATGAAATGGCCATGGCTGTATCAATAATGGCTCCAATCGTACTCAGAATTATGACTGAAGCGCCAATTTTAACAAAATCGACTCCAATATAAAGGGAGAAGACGCTAAGCTCTTCTATCTCTTCTTTACCAAAACCTTGTATCATCGTGTTTTCCGTCACAAGAACAATGAAGAGAAGTAAAAGAACAATCGTAATTATAGACGAAAGGAAAGCTGCTTTTGTTGTACTGTTCACTTCATTTATAAAGAACAAATTAATATAACTGATCACTGCACATGCACTCAGTGTGATGATATATGGATCAATACGTGTATTGGTCATAAATAAGATGGTGATTAGGAACACACCAAAATTTAAGAATAAAGCAAAAAAGGAACGGGCTCCTTTTTTTCCGCCAATCATACACATTAATAATAATAAAATAGCTGCTAATACAAATAATATATTCATGATTTGGTCCTCTTTCGATTAACAAAAAATATAGAAATATAAAGACCGATTGGAATCGTTAGGACGATTCCGATCCCTCCAGCCAGGGCTCGAGCTAATTCCAAAGATAGGTTCATAGAAAGAGTAAAACCAAGTGCAGAGGAATTCATTAAATATAAAATAATCATTGGAATAGTCCCGCTTATGTAGGCAAAAAACAAAATATTGGTCATGGTGCCCATTATATCTTTTCCAATTTCCAGCCCTGAGGTCTTAAGTGCTTTTATTGAAATCTCGTTATTCTTTTCATACAGCCAAAAAATCGAAGAAGACATGGTAATCGCAACATCCATTACAGCACCTAAAGATCCTATTAACAACCCTGCTATAAAGACCATTTTATAGGGACGGGAAATAAATTGCATTTCTTCATAACGCAGGCCATTTTCAGAAGTAAGCCACATGACAAGATAGGTAATCAACAACGAAACAAAAGTACCCAATAGTGTTGCGATAATTGCTGCATAGGTTTTTTCATTAAAACCATTAACGAGTAAAAGGGAAAGAACCGTAAATAGGATAATACTGATACTGCATACGAGTACCAAACTTATATTTGATGTTTTTAAATAAATATCCAGTGCATAGGATAATAAAATGGCGTTGACTGCCAAACTTATAACAGATAATAAACCTTGTTTTTTTCCAACGAAAACTAATGTTAAGATAAATACCCATGCGACAATCAGTACGTACTTATCACGTTTTACATCTTTTATCGTACCCGTTAATGTTGACTTTTTCTCACGATCAATAGAAACAAATAATTCATTCCCCACCTGATATTCTTGATCATAAGCTCCAGATGAGGAATATTCATTCGTTAACTGTATATTTTCCCCTCTTTCTTCTCCGTTTTTTATTTGAGCTATTATATTCTGGGTATATAGTTGATCTTTAATTTGGTTAATCTCATTCGATTCGGTTGTTTTTTCCAAGGTTGTTTTAATAACCTTGGCTATTGGGCGTTCATAGAATGAATAATTATTATTTACAAAGATAATTGAGGTAATAAAAAAAAGGGCTATGATGATGTACAAACTAACCTGCCTAGAACCCATTTCTTTCATTTTATGTAGACTATTCAAAATAACCCTCCAAGTATGTAGTAGATAAAAGTTGAACATAGATGTAACTCAAGTATTCCAAAGCTATTAGAAGACTATACAGCCAGTTCCTGCAGCACACAGGACGACCTTTGGTTTTTATAACCCATGCATGTTCTCTTCAGCCTCATCCCACGATACGGAATAGCCTTGTCCTTTCGAACAGAAGATGGATGATGAGCTATAGTCGGGATCAGCATTTTTGTTGTATCCGATTCGGTCAATCACCTCTTTTGGGTTATGACAGCGATCATAGCCGGCAAAGGTCAAGCTTATTGTCCCTTTTCCCTTTGTAAAAGCAGCTAACTGACCGCTGTAATCCATAAATGCAGCGACAGGTACCCTTCCAGTCAAAACTGTTTTGTCCCCCTTCTGTTTCAAGAGGATTAAAGTTTCCATGTGCCTGCTGAATGTCCGAAAGAACCCGACCTATATGATGTAAATCAACCTTGATTTTATAGGTGCCAGAGTAATTTTACAACAAGCAGTGATGTAAAAGGGGAACGAGTAAAAGAGTTAGGAGCAAAAGAAGTCATCAACTATGTGGATACGCCAGATTGGGAACAAGAAGTTTTAAAACTGACGGATGGTAAAGGTGCTCAACATTTTAGAGGTTGTTGGTGGAGATAGCATCAACCGTTCATGGTTTAAACGAACTGTAGCGTCAATTAATCCTTTGTACTTCTGTTTTAAAAAACTGCACTTTATCGTCACCTAAGTCTTACCAGATATGATTTTTAGTTTCTGAAAACACGCTACCCACACAATCATGGTAAAGATTATCTTCATCTATTACTACAAAGAGACTCACCTTCATCATTCACCTTTCCTCATAGTCTTTGTCTACATTGTTTAGTCGAACTGTGCAGTTTTACCGTTCGATGGAACCTATTTTTATTAGGATACTGTTATTTAATATCATTTTTATAAGTTTTAAATGTTAGACCAGCCATGTAATTAAGGCTTGATTTTTTTCCAGTCAGTGGCTCGCAAAAAGTTACTTGATGCCTTTATTGAATGAAATTTTGATTTTAGTGAAACGAATCCTCTAGAAGTTTGAGTGATCGAGTAACCTAAAGTTTCCGAATACCAAATATCTCCTTGTACAGACCGTTTAATCATTTCCCAAGTTTTCAATAGTATCCCTCCTAGGTCCTGTAAAAGATTATATTCAGTTCAGAATCCTTTTGTTACTACACAGTTTGTGTCCACTCTACAATAAGAATAAGGAAAAACTAACCCTTATTGCAAATTAAGACGATACAAATTCTGAAGGTCCTTAAAACGTTTTAAACGGATCATTTTGCCGTTTTTATTTCTATATTAGTTTTAATACTCGAAAAAGATGAAAAGGCCTAAGAAGGCCATTTAAATCGGTTTAACTTTAAAAATTCCTACCTAGAGTATTTAAAACATGCAATAAATATGTACTGGTGGTCGTTTATTGAGATTTAAAATCTTAATTATTGTTTGAAAAAACTTCTAAAGGAAGCTCCAAATATGTCCGATCCATGAGTCTCTTAAAAGTACCTGTGAAATAACGAACCAGATTGGTTTTTACTTTTCCTCGTTTATAGCCTCTAATGGATTGTTTAAAGCCGTTTATAGCTGTATATGTAATGATTTCTTGTTCGACTATGTGTGAAATGGCTTTCGTATCAAGGAAAACACTTTTCCAAGAAACTTCCATCATGGCTGGACAAATTCTTTAGGAACATAAGAAGCCGTAAAAGTAGAATCTAAATCAACATCCTTACGTATATGCCACCTTTAGATTTCTTCGTATATACGATGGATACGATACCTAAATCTTTTGATTTTCTTAGCATCCGTTCAAAAGTGGATCGGCTTACCCCAAACCCATTCAATTTTTCATTGATGGCTTTTACAAGCGTTCCGATCTTGGCGTTGGCTACACCTGCATATTTTGCGGAGAATCGGACCAGGCGTTTGAACGCGACGAGTTCTCCTTTAGTGAAATCTTTTTTATGTTCGGCTAGGAACATTTCAATCGTGTTGTTAAATTCCTTTATGCTACTAAACTTGCTGTAGTCTTTAAAGTTTTCAATTCTTCCTGCTACTAACATGGTATTTCCTCCTTAGAGGACAATAAAAAAGACACTGATCCCGATAAAAATTAAGGGAAACAGCGTCTTTTTTATTGTGTCTAAATAGAAAGAAACAATATTTTTTCCTTGAAACTGAATGTAATATACACTAAAATAAGTGATATAACTTTATTAGTAACAAAGAACTTCGACAAGTGTTTACCCTAGGGCAATTAGGGGAAACGGTTTAAGGGTGTTCCACCACCACTTAAACACGTTGGAGTTCTTTTTTCGTCCATATTTTGTTATGGTTAATTATCCAACAATTGCTACCAAAAACCAAGTGAATTTAAAAGTCTTAGCATTAAAGTAGCCATCCTTTAAAGAATAAGGGCCAAAACTTTGATAGTAGACAAAATATACATATAATAATTCTTAATGAGTTTAAGAATCTTTATAATAAAGTTAGAAAAAGAGCACAAGGGAGAGATAGATGTGGAAAATAAAATTAATTTGATTTCTCTTTTTGATAAACTCATCGAAGATTCACATGGAGAAATGAAGTTTGCCTTTATAAGGAAGGGAAATACGTTTATTTATACAGATGTAACTTCGCCATTACTCGAGGCACTCAACATAACAAGAGATGAGTTTGTAGGGAAAAGTGTCGATAACTGTTCTTTTATAGGTGATGACCTAGCTGTTAAATTAAAAGAAATTTATCCAGCAGCTTGGGGAGGAAAAAGAGTTGTTTTTTACTGTGTTCCAAATCAGAGAACAAATACATTTTTTGTCGTAACTTTAAATCCACAGATAGATAATAATAAGTTTGTTGAAGTAATGGGAAACTGTGTACCATTAGATAAAGAGGAATTTAAAGATACACTTCATATGTTAAAAAAGTTTAAACCCTTTGAAATACGGAATGAATAAATTAGTCCTTATCCTTTTGAAATGTAAAACGTAGTTTTCTGATCACTTCAATCATAAACTCCATCTCCTTTGGAGTGATTTCTTGCCCATCCAGACTTAAGTTGTATTTTTTAGCAAGGTCTTCTAAATTAGTATCAATATCATGCATAAACCTTTGCTCAGCAGAGGTATACTTATTCTCAATCTTTATAAGATATGTAATATCTACCTCATAAACATCAGCAATTTTCTTTAATAACGGCAAAGAAGGAGTATTCATTCCTCTTTCTATTTTAGAAAGATAACTATAGTCATAGTTAATTTTTTGAGCTAGATTTTTTAATGTATCTCCATGTTTTATTCTAAGTTCTTTAATTTTGTTCACTAATCCGTAACACCCTCCTATTAAGTCTCTATGATTTGATTTTATACGACTTAGCAAGATTTTTGTAGTAATCCTTAAAAGTTGGCATTACAAGCAATTTTTTTCACATTTTTTTGGCATATAACTACAATCATTCATATATATATATATTACATAACTTATTATAATTCTTTGTGCGAAAAAAGCCTCTGTAAAAATGATTTTACATTTGAGGTTTGAATAATGTTAATACCATCTATGCTTACATGATATGGTGATTTTGAAACAATCCAAACAGAAGGCAAGTTTTGATCTACGTATTCAGAAGATTGAGAATACCAACCTTTATTCCTGAAATAATTTATATAGCGTTCCAATTTTTCTTCCATTATCCTGGTAGTATACCTAGATCTTTGGATTTCTACAAAGAATGAACGGTTTTTCCATACCATAAAGATATCTGGCTGCATAAAATTAGAGCCGTACCTTTGCTCAACATGGAATAAAGTTGGCTTCTCAGATTCACATAATTCGATATAAAAGTCTACAATGGCTAAATAATGGCTAATTTTTTGTGAGTTTTTCTTTACTGTTGAAGGATTAAGAAAATAAGTATAAGGTTTCCATTGTGTATTTGCTTCTATATAGTCATCCCTTCGGAGTCTTTTTAAAACAGAATTTGCTGCTGTAACAGGGTTTTTGAGATCTCTGAAAAATAGATTTTTAATTTGGTCTCTAGTCATACAACGAAAAATTGTCAAAGCCTCAAGGATTCGTTTATCACGGGTGGTGAGCATCGTAAGTCCCCTTTCCCATTATTGTATAAGCTAAATACAGTTATAGAAATTCCCTATTGTCAAGGATTACTACGTTAAAACATAAGTATAGGTTACTGTGGTAGTAATGATATATGTAACACAGAGTCTGTCCTATAACTAAAAGTCCACTTATAAAGAGAAAGAAAAAAGACCTTTATTAACTAAACATAGAAGATAAAAAAGTCATTTCTTAAAAAGAAAATGACTTTTTTTATGCATTTAAGGTTAGGAATTTCGGTATGATCACGACCAGGAATATTAATACGGTTCCAGCAGAATGTTGTCTGCTTTTTCCAAGCCTTGTCTCAATGCCCTGAAAGAAGCTTCACTAAAATCTCCGCCTGACGTATGCTTATTGTGAGCACGTCCAGTTATAAGCATTACTTTAATATCAGTCAGCGGGGAACCCGTTAAGAGACCATGATGATCTCTTTCTAAGAGATGTTGTCCAATAACATTCTGATGACCAACAGTCAAATCATCATCATGATATCTGTTCTCAAACGTAATCCCGCTGTTTCGTTCACCCGGTTGGAGGTGAAGATGAACTTCTGCATAATGACCTAATGGCTCAAAATGGCCATATCCAAAAACTGTTGTATGGGTACTTTCTTTATACAGTATCTCTGGCTTTTCAAAAGAAACAGTGAGATTAAACCGCTCTTTTACCACTATAACCAATACCTCTAACTGAATAGTTCCCATGACATGCAGATGAATTTCCTGCAAGCTTTCTTCCCAAGTTACAGCCAAAGACGGATCTTCGATATCTAACAGTTTGTTCGAAGGAAACTTTCGACTTCAAGGTAGGCACCATTTCGTATGCAGTTTTTTCGTTTAATGCACCGACCCCGTCTCCCACTGATGTCTCCGATAAAACCAGCCACTGCAAAAAGTTGACCCGCTTCTGCCTGCTTGACCTGTTGAAAATGACTCCCGTTATACACACGTATTTGTGTGACTTTTTCCGCTGTATTCCTTTCACCATACTGGATTTCATCTCGTACTTTTACCGTTCCACTTAACGCTTTGATAAACGTAAACCTTGTTCCATTTTCATCATGCCAAATTTTATAAACACGCCCAGCAAATGGGTCCTGACTTCGATAATCGGTGACCGTTAACAGATCTAATTGTTCTAAAAACTCTTCGATCCCAACACCTTGAAGGGCCGAACCATATGCAAGCAGGATAATATTTTGATCATGAATCATTTCTTGAAAAGTGTTAAGCCATAATTCTTGGTTATAGCCGTGTTCCATATAGTGTTCTAATAAGACGTCACTTCGCTCAGCCACATATTCAACGAGCTCCTCATTCATCTCGCCATTTGTAAATGAATCAGTGATCGTACAGACATCTTTTGTTAAATTCAATTGAATGTCTTAGATGACTTTGTTAACATCGGCACCGACTCGATCAATTTTATTAAGAAAAAAACCGGGACTTGATGTTTACGAAGAAGCTCCCATACCGTTTCTGTATGTCCTTCCATTCCTTCCACGGCACTAATAACGATAATTGCATAATCCATGGCCTGAATGCTTCGCTCCATCTCCGGAGAAAAATCTATATGACCAGGTGTATCAATTAAATAATAGTTCGAATCATGGTACGAAAACATAGCCTGATCCGCGAATACGGTAATTCCACGCTCTCTTTCTATTTGATGGCTATCGAGGAAAGCATCTTGATGATCTACGCGCCCTCGTTGTTTAATACTGTTTGTATAAAATAAAAGCTGTTCAGCAAACGTTGTTTTACCAGCGTCTACATGGGCTAAGATTCCAATTGTTTTATACATTTAGCTGCCATCCTCCAAAAATTCACTCATATTTTCAAAAAGAAAAAACAGCTGAGAATGTTAAAACGCCTCACCTGTTTGCTCTTTATCTCCAAGCGCAGGAACACTATCTGAAAGGGCATCAATATTACTTGCGACCTTAGAACTGTAAGTATAGTCACCGTAGCAATAGGGATAGCGGAAATTTTCCTTGTTGCCTCCACAATCATAAAGCGTTGGATTTTTTTCCACTTGCAGCTTCGAGAATTGCTTTGCTAAGTCTTCGGTATGTTTGCCTCCTGATTTGGCGATAAAATTAATATAACCGATCCCCATATTATAAGACTGAAGGATTGTCGGGAAATCAACGTCCTTTTTCTTTCCATGTTCAATCATTCGTTTAAAATGTTTCACTCCTTGTTCGATACTCTCAGAAGGTTCGTTGATCGTATTAGGGGCGAGTCCTGCTGATTCAGACGATTGCATGGGATCTCCACCCTGTCCGCGGCTTTCTTGCTGCATCAAGGCAATTAATGTGACCGTGTATTCTTCCAAACCATATTTAGCTAATTCATCATTTATTTGTGTACTATACTTTTTCACGTTTGAATAGGGGTCCGGCGACCGCACGGATGTGGAGATTTGTTCAGTAGTTACTGGCGACTGCAAGAACTGCTTAATGAGTAAAAATCCACATACCAAAATGACCAATTTGATTATAGGTTTTAATTTCTTTCGTTTTCGCTTCATCTGTTCCCTCATTATCTCTAATATGTATACACATACTTTATCAAAAAACTAGAGTAATAACTATTAACTTATTACTTTGTAAAGCAACTTAGGTGGCTGGTCCTTCCGAAAAAAGAAATCCATTTTAAAATCAAAATGGATTCCTTTATATCATTTTTACTTACTAGATAACATCTTATAGACTTGTTCAACATCTTTGTCACCGCGCCCTGATAGATTAACGATGATGATGTCTTCTTCTGATAGTTCCTTTGCTAATTTGATAGCATGAGCCACTGCATGTGAACTTTCTAAAGCTGGGATAATCCCCTCAATCTTTGAAAGTAATTGGAAGGCTTCAAGTGCTTCCTGGCCGCTTGCCGTCACATATTCTGCTCGGCCGCTGACCTTTAATTGGCTGTGTTCAGGCCCTACACCTGGATAGTCTAAACCAGCTGCAATGGAATACGTAGGTCTAGGCTCTCCTTTTTCATCGAGCAGCGTCAAACATTTAAACCCATGTAAAACAGCTGGTACTCCCTCCGACATAGTAGCAGCTTCAACGGGTTCCACACCAATTAGGCGGACATCTTCATCTAGGTAATGAGCGAACGCTCCAATGGCGTTGCTTCCTCCACCTGTACAAGCGACTACAGCAGTTGGCAGTTTGCCTTCTTTTTCAATAATTTGTCGTTTAGATTCTTCACTTATAATAGACTGGAAATGTTTAACCATTGTTGGGTATGGATGAGGTCCAACTGCTGAACCTAAAAGATAAAAAGTGTCCTCATGGTTTTGGATTAAGTCACCTAAAGCTTCTTCCACTGCATCTTTTAGTCTTCCCTGACCTTTCGTAACCGGAACCACTTTCGCACCAAGGAGTTCCATTCTAAACACGTTTAATGCTTGTCTCTCACAATCTACAGATCCCATATAAATGGTCACAGGCAGTCCAAACATGGCTCCTGCTGTTGCTGTTGCTACCCCATGCTGTCCTGCTCCTGTTTCAGCAATAATTCGTTTTGCGCCGAGGCGTTTTGCTAATAGAATTTGTCCAATAGCGTTGTTAATCTTATGTGCCCCTGTATGATTTAGATCTTCACGTTTTAAATAGATTTTGGCTCCGCCAATTTGTTTAGTTAGATTTTCTGCAAATGTTAACGGATTTTCCCGGCCAACATACTCTTTTAAATAGAATTGTAACTCCTCATTGAACGCTCGATCATCTTTAAATTTATAAAATTGTTCTTCAAGAACGTCCATTACTTGTTGAAGTGCTTCCGGTACATAACTGCCACCGAATTCACCAAAATACCCATTCTCTTCTCTGCTCATACTCGTCATGTTACCTCGTCTCCTTTTAAAAACTAGTCTATTTCTATGGGCTCAATTAATTGAGTTGGACATAGTATACCATCGATTAAACGACTTCTAAAATGAGAAGTATTATTGTTTAATAGAAGTGCTGCTAGTAAGGGAACTGTCATTGCATTATTTTTCTCTTTTTAGTAACATCATATTAATAGTAGGAAATAATCAGCAATGTACGCAATTCTCAACTCAGGGTGAATACGATGAAACGATTACGACTAAAAGTAGACTATCCCCCGCTTTATAAAAAAGGGATGAATTTCTTTATTATTGCAGAGTCAGAATTCATAGGAATAAAAAGTTATGTCCTTCAAACGGTAGATATGAAAGGGAAATTATTCATTTCTGAAGAAGAATTAATAAAGAAATTTGCAGAGGTTTATAAGTAACCCTCCAAGATGGTTGATATAAAAACAAACGAAATCCTGCTGATGGCAGGGTTTTAGCTTATGGAGAGTGGCAAATGAAGCTAGGAAATCCAATAGCAATGGGAAATACAGCAAAAATCTTTCTATATAAAAACAAGATTATCAAACTATTTAATGACTATTTGCCTGATACCGAATCGGTTTATGAAGCGAATAAGCAAAGCTTTGCTTATTCGTGTGGACTTTCCGTTCCAAACGTATTAGATGTAACGAAGATTAATGGGAAACAAGCAATCATTATGGAATATGTCGAGGGAAAAACCTTAGGAGAATTATTATCTGAAAATAAAGAAAATTAGGATATTACATGGATCTTTTTGTTGATAGTCAACGAAAAATCCATCTGGTGAAGGCGGATTCACTTGAGCCAATGTCTGAGAAGCTACATCGTCAGATTCAATCTGCCCATATTCTAGATCAACGATATAAGTCACACTTACTTAAAAAGCTGGATGAGATGACATTTGAAAAAAGACTCTGTCACGGCGATTTCCACCCGTTTAACCTAATAATATCAGGTAATGATGTCACCATCATCGATTGGGTAGATTCTAGCGCAGGTGATGTACGCGCCGATGTTTATCGGACATACCTTCTGTATTCACAGTTTTCTATGTATTTAGCGGATATGTATTTGCTGCTATATTGTGAGAAAAGCGGTTGCTCAAAGGACGAAATTTTTCAATGGGCCCCGATTATTGCAGGTGCAAGATTATCTGAAGGTGGAACCTCAGAACAAGCAGAACAACTCTTGAGAATCGTAAAAAAAGATGTCATGTAAATTGAGCAGATAAATCGCATTTTTTAAAAAGGATTACTTCTTCTCAGCAATCCTTTTTATTTCATTTGCCCGTACAACAATAAACTGTGTCATATATCGTTCTAGAAATAATTGATTAGCTAATTTCCCAAGTATGCCAAATGGAGATTGATAAGAGAACGTATCTTTCATTACAGTCCCTTTCTCACTTTCTCTAAACTCATGTGTATGTGTAAAGGAATGGAAAGCTCCTTTCACCATTACATCCACAAATTTATGAGGTTTATGCAGCTCGACAATCTGTGCTGTTAATCGTTGTTTAACTCCAAAATGAATAGCTTCCCATGTGACCGTATCTCCTTCTTCCATTAGTCCCTCCTGAACGCCGCTAACTATTTTTTCTTTTGTTTTAGAGGTAGTCTCTGTATGAATCATGACATCCCTGGCGAGGTCAAAGCACTGATTTATAGGTGCATTTATGTGAATTTCATATTGTATAACAGGCATCTTTACTTCCCCTTATCGTGTCTTTATAGAATCAAATTTTTTAAAAAGTTTAATTGGAAATTTTTTGAATAAATAAGATTACTTGATATACTTACTAGTGAACATATAGGGATCTCTAAATACAAAGGAGTGGAACAATGTCTGTTACTGTTTATATTAATTTTAATGGAAACTGTCGTGAAGCAACAGCGTTTTATGCAAAAGTATTCGAGACAGAAAATCCCCATCTCATGACTTATGGTGATCTCCCGCCCAATCCAGATTACCCCCTGCCTGAAGAAGCAAAACAGTTAGTGATGAACACAAGCCTTAACATTAATGGAAGTACTATTATGTTTTCTGACGTTTTACCTGACATGTCTTTTACTAAAGGAAACAACATAAGCATCGTGTTAAATAGTAGTAGCATGGATGAAATTAAATCCATTTTCACTAAATTGAGTGAAAATGGCAAAATTGATATGGAACTGCAAGAAACATTCTGGAGCAAACTTTATGGTACACTCACAGATCAATTTGGAATCAGTTGGCAATTGAACTATGAAAATGGAGAGCAAGCATAAACATCATATTGAAATGATAGGGAACCATTCTGGAGAAAGAGTTTCCTATTTTTTTGTATAATTTTGCGGAGAAATTAGGTTGCCCTATTTCAAGACGTAACAGAGAGCTAGATCATGTAAAGAAGAGAATGAAAACTGGTATTTGAAGTTAAAAAGAAGGAATAGAGAGTTTCTATCTGCTTAATTAAATGGTGTGATTATATTTTTACAGAGGAATGCGAGGGGATAAAAATGAGAATAGAACATATTGCCATGTATGTAAATGACTTAGAAGCTACAAAAGATTTTTTTGTAAAGTTTTTCGATGCTTCAGCAAATACTAAATACCATAATAAAAAAACTGGACTAGAGACTTATTTCTTATCCTTCAAAGATAGTACAAGACTTGAGATAATGACGCGTCCTGATCTGGTTTCTTCCGAAAAACCACTAATGAAAACTGGATACATACATTTAGCATTTAGCGTAGGCAGCAAAGAAAAGGTAGACGCATTGACAAATCAACTAGAACAAGATGGATATGAAATAGTAAGTGGTCCTCGTACAACAGGTGATGGTTATTATGAAAGCTGTATATTGGGACCTGAAGGTAATCAAATTGAAATAATTGAATGAATTTCTTTAAAAATAAGCAATGTTAAACCATAATGTTGTTCTTAAAGACCTTTATGAAAGGTCTTTTTTGTCATTACCACGCAGATAGCCTTGTTCTTGTATCATTTTCATCAGTAATATATTTAATATCTTCAAATCCACAGTCTGTTGCATTCTTGTATAGTAATTCGATTGTTTCCTTATTTCTGCAATAAATTGTGAAATAACAGCTATCGACCACTAATAGAACAAGCTCACATTTGCTTTCAATAAAATTCTCATAGGTCTCAATCTCAAAAAATTCACCTTTTGGATATGCTTGTAAGTCAGCGAAAACAATATAATACTTATTGTTTTCTTATAGTTTTTTGAGTTCTGTACCTTCAATTGTCTTTTTTATCTTCTGAGAATAGCGCTTCATCTAATTCATCATCAACTACTATATATGACTCACCGTTACCAATTCGCCATTTGAAAATAGCTGTATCTATCGGCTTTAGCACTTCTCCAAGTATGGTGCCATATTCATTTGGACTTTCAAAGCTAATTCCTCGATTCATAAAAAACACCCTCTAGATTATAGTTTACCTAAACATTTATATATCCTTCTAAATAAGCTACGGCTTCACCAGACATTTTTACTTTATCGCCTAAATCAGTACAATAAATCTTTCCTCCTCTTTCTGATAATTGCATTGCAACAAATTCTGTCTTATTCAATTTATTCTTCCATCATGGAACTAACGTACAATGAGCAGAACCAGTAACTGGGTCCTCATCTACTCCTGCCTTTGGCGCAAAAATTCTTGAGACGAAATCCACTTCTTTTCCTTTAGCTGTTACTATTACACCAAAACCATCAAGTTTTTTTAGTTCATCCATATTTAGTTCAAGATTCAAAATATCCTGCTCTGTATCAAAAACTGCCATATAATCTCTTGACCTATAAACCTCTTTAGGTACTTTACCTAAACCTTTAATAAGTGCTTCTGGAGAATCGCATTCTTCACCTTCTCTAGAAGGAAAGACTAATGTAAATAGGCCGCCATCCTTAGATACTTCTATGAGTCCACTCTTTGTATTAAACTTTATACTCCTTGTATTTTCATCTAAATATGTACATATTACATAAGCAGAGGCTAATGTTGCATGACCGCATAAGTCAACTTCTCCTTTTGGAGTGAACCATCTCAACTCATATTCATTATCCTTTTTAACAAAAAAGGCAGTTTCTGATAAATTAATTTCTATTGCAATCTTCTGCATTAAATCATCTTTTATCCATTTAGTTAATGGACATACTGCTGCGGAATTTCCTTTAAATTGTTCATTTGTAAACGCATCAATCTGATATATTGGGAGCCTCAAGGATATAATCTCCTTGTTATTTTTTAAAATTAGTGAATTTTATTATAATTAAGAAATAAACACTATCGTTTTTAAAATGATCTTTGTTCAACTAAACGCCCCTTTAGTTCCAAAAACAATAGCTACCTTGAAAAGTAATTATTTAAAACAAATATTAAGATAAAAATTGTGATCATAATCGGCCATCTTACTTTTTTCGATACAGATTTCTGAAAAAATTTAATTTTAGATAAAATCATGTCCGTGCTAATAACTAGAAAGATAATAAATAATATAGCAATCCATTTAGGGATTCTATCAAGATACGGATCAAGAAAGAGTATCACAGTGACCATCACAATCCAGTTTACATAATATTCAAATACATTTTTTACCCACTTAGCTATTATG
>NZ_AJTN02000027.1 GCF_000305495.1 Peribacillus psychrosaccharolyticus ATCC 23296
ATCATCATTCTTTCATATCCATACCCATCTCATCATTCATTTCCATGCCTTGCATTCGAGTCATCATCATTTTCATACCATTCATTTCTGTCATCATTCTTTCCATTGACATCTTCATCATCATACTCATTGCCATGTTTTCCATTTCCATTCCTCCATTACGAATTTTTAACTAATAGGATCAGGATGTATTGCACTTGTCCTACTTGATCTAGATTAAGTATATACCCAAATAGACTATATTTTAAAATTATTTAAAATATTTATTTATTTCGCCTATGTACTTTAATGGAATCACTTTTAAAAAAACCACAACCATCAATGGATTGCCCCTCATAATCAATCGATTGAATAAGAAAAAAATTTTTAAAAAAGGAAAACATCATACTAATTTAACAATAAATGAGCAGAATAAAAACAGCAGGTATTTACTCAATCATTTTACTTAATGATGAAACTTATTTGAATATGTAACGTATGCATAATAAAGGTGAGTGAAGGAGGTGTTTTTTTGCAGTATTTCTTTTTTGTCGGTGTCGTCTGTATCATAATCTCGGGTATTTCAGTGGGCGCATGGACAACTAGTCAACAGCAAAGAGCTACTTTTAACACTGAAACAACTGCATTCAGGAGATCAAGAACGAAAATAGCTATTTATTCTGGATTCCTAGGAATCCTTTCTCTAGCCATAAGCGGAATGATGTATTTAAAAAATACGATATGATTTCTGAAAGAAGGCAAAAAAAATGATAGATTCATTCCTTTTTGCCTTCTTTACTTTGTGTTGGACTGTAAAAGTCTGCAGACAATACTTGTTTCATTTAAGTACATCATTAGCAAGGCTGTATACGATGGCATCATCTGTTGGTGGATTGTGAAGACCCGCTCGAACATCACGGTAATGCTGCTGTAATGGATTTTTTTCAGAAAGGCTTCTTGCACCAACAATCCTCATAGCTAAATCAACCACATGGTTAGCGCTATTGGTAACAATATGCTTAACTGCGGCAAGCTCCGATCCCATTTGATTTCTATCATCCGGAAACTCTATCCATTTTCTCGCCACTGAATATAAGACTTCCCGTGATTTAAATAGTTCCAATTCTATTTCACCGATTTTTCTTCTCACTTCCGGTACATCCTTAATTGGTCCTGGCAGGCTCGTAGGACGATGTTCGGAGGCGAATTTAATGACATAATCTCGTGCTGAAACGGCTATGCCTAAATAAACGGCCGGTACTTGCAGGTACCACCCCTTTGGAGTTGGTTTTTTCACATCTTCTTCAACCAACAGCGCATCCTCCCCTACTAAGACATGATCCAAAATTAGATCATCGCTTCTCGTCCCTCTCATAGCAATACTGTCCCACGTTTCTTCTACGCTGACACCTTTTAGTTTATGATCAACTAGAATATATCCTTTTTGACCCGTTTGATTAACGTTGACAGTGACAATGGAGTAATTTAGCGCTTTGGCCATTGAGGTAAAGGATTTCCTGCCGTTAACCCGCCACCCTTTTTCCTCCTTGATGGCAACTGTAGTGGGAATAGCTCCTCTAGAAGGACTACCTGTGGCCATTTCGGTCTGAGAAAGGTTAATTAGTGCTTGTTCATTAACGACTAAGCCGCACACTTTCGCAAAAGTCTCCTCCTTCCAATTCCGGCTTTCGGCAACTTCAAGAAGTAAGCCCAACTGCCACCCCAAGGATAGAGCTGTAGCTGCATCACCTTTTGCTAGGCATTCTTGAATCTCCAGAAATTCCAACAAGTTAATACCTTTCCCTCCATACTCTTCAGGTACAGTAAGAGCCAAGAAGCCATTTTCTTTTAAATCAGCAAAATTTTCATATGGAAATCGTCCCTCTGAATCAATTTCAGTGGATCGGCTTTTAAATATGTTTGCTAATTCAGCTGCCCGCTGCAGTAGTTCTTGTTGTTTCATGAGTGTAAGTTGATGCGCTTCATAAGTCATCCTTAATAGCCTCCAAATCTATATTTTCTTATCCATAGAAAAATCCTCTTCTGATTTCGAAAGAGGACGCTAAAAAACTCTTTCTCATGTCAGATTCCCTACCCTGACTCTTGATAAGGATTTGCTGCCCATAGATTTGTTAGCCATTACATTAGTGGAGAATTATAATTTTGTCAATATTCAAATAATATATCTCAATTAGTAAAGATTGAATTATCCAAACATTTAAAATATAATGTTGACAAAGATTAATCCCTGTAATATAGTATGAATTAAATTTAATACTAATAGTTTTCTTATCTAGAGAGGTGGAGGGACTGGCCCTATGATACCTCGGCAGCAGACTGTAAAGTACTGTGCCAATTCCAGCAAGCTTTAAGTAGCTTGAAAGATAAGAAGAGACCTAGGTGTGTATTGTAAGCGTGCCCTCTTCTTTTCTTATGGAAGAGGGTTTTATTGTGTCTTCAAACCTGAGGGAGGTAATCAGATGAGCAAGCAAATTATATTAAATGCATTCGAACTAAATGGTGCTATGCACAATTCCCACGGACTGTGGAAACACCCTCAAAATCAGCGGCATCGTGGATATAAAGACCTCGATTATTGGATTCAGTTAGCAAAACTATTAGAGAAAGGCAAATTCGATGCTGTTTTCTTCGCGGATGTTCTCGGAATCTATGATGTTTATCAGAAAAGCAAAGCACCATCCATTCGAGATGGCCTGCAGGTACCCTTGAATGATCCCGCTCTCCTTGTTTCAGCGATGGCCAGTGTAACTGAGCATTTATCTTTTGCAGTCACGGTAAGCACCACCTATGAAGCCCCATTCAGCAATGCCCGTCGTTTTTCTACTTTAGATCACTTGACTAAAGGAAGAATTGCCTGGAATGTAGTGACCTCCTATCTGCCGAATGCAGCCAGAAATTTCGGGTTACAGGATATGATTAAGCACGATGAGCGGTACAAAATCGCTGATGAGTATCTCGATGTTTCCTATAAGCTTTGGGAAAGCAGCTGGGAAGATGGCGCGATTATTGAAGATAGAGAAGCCCATACGCTAGTTGATCCAGAAAAAGTTCATGAAATAAATCATGAAGGAACCTATTTTAAGGTTGAAGGTCCTCATTTAAGTGAACCTTCTATCCAGCGCACTCCCGTAATTTATCAAGCTGGAACCTCTGAAAGCGGTCGAGAGTTTGCTGCGAAACATGCTGAGTGCATCTTTGTAGGCGGTCCGACCCCGGAGAGAATTCGATTTTATGCCCATGATATTAGAAAACGAGCTGAAACACATGGACGAAATCCGGAAAATATAAAAATTCTGTCCTTTCTCAATGTGATTGTTGCTGAGACCACTGAAGCGGCAGAGGAAAAATATAAAGAATACAACAACCTCTGGAGTCCGAATGCTGCAAAAGCCCAGTACGGTGCCAGCGGTTATGATCTTGCAGAGTATGAAGAGTTGGATCCTGCCCTTCCCTTTGAATACACAAAAGCTACTGAAGGCGGACATTATAAAGCGGCAACACTCACAAAAGACTCTGCAAAAAAATTGACAGTTGGTGATGCACTTAACCGTTTTGAAACAATTGATCGCAATAGTTACATCGTCGGAAATCCAAGGGAAGTTGCTGATGCCATTCAATATCAATTTGAAGTGTCCGGTGTGGACGGATTTAACTTAAATCACTTAGTCACTCCTTACGATTTAGAAGCCTTTATTGATTTAGTGGTGCCCGTTCTGCAAGAGCGAGGCTTATATAAAAAAGAGTATGCCAATGGAACCTTACGTGAAAAGCTGTTCCCTCAAGGTGTCAGCGTATTACCCGATGATCATCCAGGTGCTAAATGTAGATTACCGCTACCTGTAAACCAAGAATAGCAGCTGTTCCCTTTTTCGTAAAAAGTGTTCTAAAACAGAATGGGAGGATAAACACCCTTATGATCTTACTGGAAAATATAACAAAAAAATTTCAGACTAAATCTAATGTAATTGTGGGTGTTGATGATGTCACGCTTTCAATAAATAAAGGAGAGATATATGGCATTGTTGGTTACAGCGGCGCAGGAAAAAGCACGTTGCTCCGCTGTATGAACATTCTTGAAAGACCCTCTTCAGGTTCAGTGAAGATAGACGGAACTGACTTATTACAGCTATCCAATAAAGATCTTCGTAAAGCAAGGCAGTCAATCGGGATGATTTTTCAAGGATTTCATTTGATTTCATCTAAAACGGTCTTTGAAAACGTCGCTTTTGCGTTGAAAGCAGCAGGGATTGAGAAAAAAGCGATTACCAAAAGTGTTGAAGAACTACTCGAAATCGTAGGTCTTAAGGATAGAATCAATCAGTTCCCTGCTCAACTCAGCGGCGGACAAAAGCAGCGAGTGAGCATTGCTCGGGCACTCGCAAATAATCCAAAAGTTCTTCTATGTGATGAGGCAACATCTGCATTAGATCCTGGTACAACAAAGTCCATTCTCACACTCTTAAAACGGATCAATCAAGAGCTTGGATTAACCATAGTCATAATTACTCATGAAATGGAGGTAGTGAAAGAAATCTGTCATCGCTGTGCCGTAATGCAGGACGGTAAGGTTGTCGAACAAGGAAAGACCTATGATATTTTTTCTAATCCACAACAACCTTTAACGAAAACGTTCATTCAAACCGTTTTAAATTTCGACCTGCCTCCTAAGCTGCTGCAAACGATTCATGGTCAATTGATAAAGCTTCAATTTTGCGGGGATATGGCCGCTGAAGCAGTTGTCTCGGATATGCTGCAAACATTTGAGGTTCAAGGAAATATTCTTCACGGAAAGATTGAATATATTCAAGATACTCCACTGGGAATCTTCATTATGGAGATAAAAGGTGAAAAACAGGAACTCGATAACGCCCTTACTTATCTTCGCCAGCGTGTAAATAAAGTAGAGGTGATTGTGGCATGAATAGCCTAATTGAGCTAATCCCTGAACTAAACCAAGCTTTTTTCGAAACGTTATTGATGGTCGGCATAGCTTTAGCAATTGCCATTCTTTTAGGCCTTCCACTGGGCATCCTCTTATATGTTACCGACCAAGGCCTATTTTTAGAAAATAAATTCATTAAGCGTGTGGTTGGAATCATTATTAATTTAATCAGATCGGTACCCTTTATCATTCTATTAGTTTTCTTACTGCCACTCACACAGTTGCTCGTGAATACAACAATCGGTCCACTCGCAGCTTCCGTATCGCTATCTGTAGCAGCCATTCCTTATTATGCAAGGATTGTAGAGTCGTCTGCACGAGAAATTGATAAAGGTGTAATTGAAGCAGCCGTGGCTTGTGGTGCCTCTCCTTGGTTAATTATCAGGAGTATTATCCTCCCAGAAGCAAAACCTGGATTAATTACAGGCTTAACGATCACTGCAATCAGCCTAATCGGTTATTCCGCTATGGCCGGAACAATCGGCGGAGGTGGAATTGGGGATTTAGCTATTCGCTATGGGTATTACCGCTATGATAATACGGTCATGTTCACCACAGTTATTTTGCTAATCGTAATCGTACAATTTGTTCAATACTTAGGTGACTTCATAGCAAAAACAGTTAACAGACGATAGGGAGTGTGGAAAATGAAAAGACTAAATATTTTATTTTTATCCGCTTTATTAGTAGTTGTTTTGTCCGCTTGTGGAACAGATGATCGTTCTGGTGCCGCAACAAAAAAAGAGCTTGTACTTGGCGCAACCATTCCTTACAGTGATATGCTCGAAAAAGGTGTGAAGCCTTATTTAGAGAAAAAAGGATATCGCGTAACCATAAAAGAATTCAACGATTATGTACAGCCAAATCTCGCTCTAAACAGCGGCTCATTGGATGCCAATCTATTTCAGCATAAAGTATACATGGATGCCTTTGCCAAAGAAAATAATTTGAAATTAACTAGTGTGATTACAGTGCCCACAGCTCCAATCGGCATTTATTCAAATAAGTATAAAACACTGGACGAAATTGAAGATGGGAGCACAGTAACGCTTGCCAATGACCCTACTAACTTATCCCGTGGTTTAACTGTTTTTAGAGATAATGGATTAATAGAGATAGACAATGCAGCGGATCCACTCCGGTCTTCTTTAAAAGATATAACCAATAATCCTAAAAACCTTAAATTCAAGCCAGTCGAAGCTGCACAACTTCCAAGAACACTTGAATCAGTCGATTTAGCAGCCGTCAATGGTAACTTTGCCATAGCAGCCGGGCTGGATTTAACAAAAGCTCTAGCAAAAGACATCCTACCTGAAGACATTCACAACCGCATCGTTGTATTAACAAAAAATAAAGATGAACAATTAGTAAAGGACATCAAAGAAGCAGTAGAATCTGATTCATTTAAAAAAGTAATCGATGAGGATTTCCAAGGATTTCATACACCCGATTGGATGAACAAATAAGAAGGGCAATCATGATTAGGCTGTCGAGAGAGATTCGACAGCCTTTTTGGTTTAGCTCCACTTTCCCAGCACCCCTCTTAAGCGCCAGCCAAGGCAGTTACACGCATTGCTTCTTAGTACAAGCCCCAAAGATAGGGCCAAATGTTTCGGGGACGGGTATATTAACAGATAACATTCTCCTCAAAATCAACAATCCATGTACTGTCCTCTTTTTTTATGCCAAATGAGTACTAACCTTAAACTTCTTCTTGACGTTAAAGTTATGCGTTGTATAATAAAGAGTTTCATCGGTCACAAAACTATACGTGGATTATAAATAGATAGAAAGAGGAGAAGTCATTATGTGGTTTGTTTTTGCCCTGCTCACAGCACTTGCTTGGGGCGGCGCGGATTTATTTTATAAAAAAGGAACAGATAGTAATGATAAGCTCAGCCATATTAAAATCATCATTATGGTTGGTTTGGTTATGGGTATCCATGCAACAGGGTATCTATTATTCAAAGGGATAACTTTTCATCCTATCGATTTACTCACTTATTTACCTGTATCTGGCCTCTACATTTTGTCGATGGCAATTGGTTATATCGGGTTAAGATATTTGGAGCTTTCCATTGCCTCACCTATCCAAAATTCTTCTGGCGCTGTTACAGCGATTTTAATCTTTATCTTCTTTACCCATGAATTAGGCGTTATTGAAGTATTAGGACTCATAATTATCACCTTAGGCGTGATTGGAATCGCGGTTTTAGAAAAAAAGGCCGAAAACGAAGCCCTTCAAAATCGGTCTGTTGAAATTGATAAAAAATATAAAATTGGCTTTATGGCCATTATTTTCCCTATTCTTTATGCTTTTATTGATGGACTAGGAACCTTTGCCGATGCCATTTACTTAGATGAATTAAATCTGATCAGCGAAGATTCGGCACTTCTAGCCTATGAATATACCTTCTTCATTTGTGCTGTATTATCGTTTGGATACCTTAAATTAATCAAAAAAGAATCATTCAACGTATTTACCGAACGAGATAAAGCATCGGCTGCCATCCTTGAAACGATTGGCCAATTCTTTTATGTCTTTGCGATGGCAAAAAACGCAATCATCGCTGCACCGCTTATTGCATCATATAGTATCTTCTCTGTCATCCTATCGCATATATTCCTTAAGGAAAAACTGAACAAAATGCAATATGCCATCATTATTATTGTTATTTTCGGAATTGCTTTGCTTGGTATTGCTGATGAGTTGTAAGTAAATCAATAATCAAAAAAGAAGCAGTGTCCATCGAGACACTGCTTCTTTTTGATTACTTTAAAACTATTTGGTGATGGCAGGTATTAGGCTTCTTGCAGCGTTTTCAGCTCACTTAAATCATGCTGTGTGCATTTTACAAAAAAATGCAACCATCTTGCATACATTGGAATACATCAAGAAGAAAAACATATACATTTGTATACACATGGAGGTGAGAATTATAGGAAACGAAGGATTTGGCGATTATCGAGACAAATTCACCCTTGATGGCGGTGCAAAAACATTTCGTCGAGGAAAAGTCATGAAATTTCTAAAAATACTAGAAGTGAAACGTGCAACTTTAAAGAAACAACTAGAAATTCCAGAGCTGAAATCCATTCATTTAGTTTTAGTAGGTGAACTAAAAGCCATTGAAACAACAATCGATGATTTTGTTGAATTCTTTGACCTTAATAAGGTTGAGGAAGTGGAGATAACCACAGAACGTTCCACTAGTGAGGGGGAAGAAAAAAACTGATGATCTCATAAAACCAAACGATTATCTTCATTTGTCTCATGAAAATACACCTATCAGCAAGAAATACAAACAATGAGGAGATGGGAAGATGGAGTCGCAGTCCAAAAAGGATTTTCCGTTATTTGCTTTGTTAGCATTAGCACTAGTTACATTAATTGTGATGATGACGGAGGTACTTCCAGCAGGATTATTACCTGAGATTTCTCAAAGTTTAGCCGTTTCAGAAGGGCTGTCCGGTCAATTAGTGACTGCGTACGCACTTGGTTCCGTTTTAACGGCAATCCCATTATCGATTTATACGAAAAAGATAAATCGCAAACGATTATTAGTATCATTGATTATCCTATTTTTATTATTTAATTCCCTTGTTGTCTTTTCACCATGGTTTTCCTTAACATTGATTGCACGCTTTATATGTGGAATTGCTTCTGGTTCTATCTGGGGGATGATTGCAAGCTATGCCTTGCGTATGGTGACAAACGGTGCTTTAAAGGGTAGAGGGATTGCCATAGCATCTCTTGGAACACCAATCGCACTTTCTTTTGGTGTACCTCTTGGAACCTATATTGGATCCACCTTTCAGTGGCGTTTTGCATTTGGATTAATGTCTATACTATGCGTCATTGTTCTTATTTGGATCATTGTAAAAATACCCGATTTCGAAGCTCAAAAAGAAAATAAGCATGCTTCATTCAAGGGGATTTTAACAATAAAAGGCGTTATCCCCTTCCTCTGTGTCGTCTTTATTTGGATGTTTGCACATAATGTTATATACACATATATTGCTCCCTATTTATCTCAGTATGGCGTAGCGAAGCAATTAAGTATCATTTTGTTTGTTTTTGGTTTGGCATCTGTTATCGGAATTTGGTTGATGGGTATGCTGATTGATCGACACTTACAAGTATTAGCATTATCATGTCTTGTCATTTTCGCTGCTGTATCACTTATTTTTATTCTATTACATGATGCAAAATGGCTAGTCTATATTTGCGTTATACTTTGGGGACTTTCAATGGGCGGCGTTCCAACACTTTTACAAACAGCACTGGCACGAACAGTCGGTGAGCATAAGTTGGATATCGCCATGCCTATTTGTACAACATCTTGGAATATAGCCATTACGTTAGCAGGCATCTCAGGCGGCTATATGGTGGAATCCTGGAGTGTAAATGCCCTGCCGCTCGTGAGCCTTGCTTTATTATTCATTACATTTATAATGATCATTTTCCTTAAAAAATCACCCTTTAAAGCTAACAAAAATATGACTTCCTCATAGAAATACGTTATTTGATCATACAAAAAAGCCTGTTCCAATCGAAACAGGCTTTTTGCTGTATTTTACTTAGTATTTGTAAACCCGCCATCGATGCGGATAAGTTCTCCGTTGATATATTCTGCTTTAGACGGTATTAGGAAGGTTACAAGTTCCGCAACCTCTTCCGGTGTTCCCAATCTTTTTTGAGGAATGCCTTTCGTTGCATTCTCTTTCATTGCCGGGTTTGCTTCGTAAAATGCTTTAACCATAGGTGTCTCTGTAGGACCGGGAGCAATTGCATTCACACGCAATCCGTCTTTTCCGTATTCAGCTCGATCAATGTTTCTTGTGCACTTTCTTCTGCGTATCCCGCAAATGAGAAACAGATGCAAAAAAATAACCGTTGATAAGCTTTTGAAAACCGAAGAAATGATCTCTATTAAAATATAAGACTGTAATTGATAAAACAACCAATAAGAGGGTTGAAAAACACCAAACTTAACAAAAAAACGTTATTTCCATTTTTCCAAAAAAATCACCCGCATAAGCACAAAAAAAGCTATGCATCGCATTAGGCAGAGGGCTTGAGAAATGAGCATTTCTCAGATCTTTGTCCATACGTTATGCATAACTTCATTTAGGAACCTATCGCTTTACGTTTTTGGAAGATTTAGCTTTCCTCATTTCCATTAAAACTCTCGAATTCATCGAGCAACACACGTACTTCGTCTGTTGATTTTGTGTTCATTAATTGATTTCTTAGTTCACCTGCTCCTCTAAATCCACGGACATAAATCTTAAAAAAGCGAGGAAGAGGCTTGAATGAACGAGGTTCTATTTCTGAATATTTATCGTGAAGGTCGAGATGCAGCCTTAAGAGATCAAGCAGTTCCTTACTACTATGTTCTTTTGGTTCCTTTTCAAAGGCGAATGGGTTACTAAACACGCCACGCCCAATCATAATCCCATCAACACCGTATTGATGAGCGAGTTTCAATCCAGTTTCACGGTCAAGGATATCCCCATTGATCGTCAAAAGGGTATTTGGTGCCACTTCGTCACGAAGTTTTTTAATCTCCGGGATTAGTTCCCAATGAGCGTCTACTTTGCTCATTTCCTTTCTCGTACGCAGATGAATAGAAAGATTGGCAATATCCTGTTCTAAAATATGTTTTAACCAGTTGTGCCACTCGTCTACATCTGTGTAACCAAGCCTGGTCTTCACACTTACTGGCAGTCCTCCTGCTTTTGCTGCTTGTATTAATTCAGCTGCAACTTCGGGACGACAAATAAGCCCGCTTCCCTTCCCATTCCCTGCGACATTAGGTACTGGACAACCCATATTGATATCAATACCCTTGAATCCTAATTCTGCCATACCTATACTCATTTCCCGAAATTTCTCAGGCTTATCTCCCCATATGTGGGCTACCATGGGTTGTTCATCCTCTGTAAAAGTCAAACGTCCTCGCACACTTTGTCTTCCTTCAGGGTGACAATAACTCTCTGAGTTTGTAAACTCGGTAAAAAACACATCGGGTCTGCCTGCTTCAGCCACTACATGGCGAAAAACAACATCCGTTACTTCTTCCATTGGTGCTAGTACAAAAAAAGGTCGTGGTAAATCACGCCAAAAATTATCTATCATAATAACATTCATTTCCTCTCAGTTGAAATACCGGGTTAAACGCAAAAATATCCTGCTTCTCTATCACTTATAGCATGCTTAGAGACTTTTAATCAAACTATAGTAAATTTTGAACATTTACTCTTTTATATTGAAGTACAAAGAAAGTATCAGACGTTTTCATACGTTTGTCAGGTACATGTTGTATTTAATTGACTGGCCACAAAGCTCTATCCTGCATCCATTTTCAATAATTAACCCCTAAAAATAGGAAGTAATAGATAGACAAGTCCTGCATATGAAAAAGACCCGGAATTCGGAAAAGGTACCTTACCGAAAACCGAGTCTGACTCGGAAAATGTATATTTTATGCGAGAAAGTTTACTTCTTTAACGTCAACTTCGCTACAACTTCCACGTGTGTAGTCATTGGGAACATATCAACCGGTTGAAGTTCCTCTGTTTTGTATCCGCCGTCTTCTAGAATACGAAGGTCGCGGGCAAGGGTAGCTGGGTTACATGAAATGTAGACCATTTTCTTTGGAGCCATTTCAATAATGGTCTTCAGTAATGCTTCATCACAGCCTTTACGCGGTGGATCGACAACTATTACATCTGCACTGTTACCTTGTTCATACCATAATGGAATGAATGTTTCTGCTTCCCCAATAGAAAACTTGACGTTTTCAACTTCATTAAGCTCAGCATTACGGCGAGCATCTTCAATTGCTTGTGGAATCATTTCGACTCCAAGAACAGACTTCGCTTTTTGAGCTAGGAATAATGAAATGGTTCCGATACCACAATACGCATCAATTACTGTTTCTTCTCCAGTTAAAGCTGCATATTCAAGTGCTTTGTCATAAAGTACTTTTGTTTGATCAGGGTTTACCTGATAAAACGAAACAGCAGAGATAGCGAATTTAACATCACCAATATAATCATAAATTACTTCATTGCCCCAAAGAACCTTTGTTTTTTCACCCATAATCACATTGGTCTTTTGATTATTGATGTTATGAACAATCGATTTAACATTTGGTAAGCGTTTAAGGATTTCCTCAACAATTTTGTTTTTATGAAGTAATGATGTCGATCTTGTAATTAGGACAATCATTAATTCACCTGTTGATTTAGCATAACGAGCCATAATATGACGCAGGACACCACGGTGGTGAATTTCGTTGTAAGGATCTATTCCGAGTTCACTGCAAATTTCTTTAACGACTTTAATCGCTTCATTAACCGCAGGATCTTGAACGATGCTTTCGTTAGTATCTACAATTTCATGGGTACGCGGTTTATAGAATCCAGCGATTAAATTACCGCCCTTTTTCCCGACTGGTACTTGCGCTTTATTACGATAATTCAAAGGGTTGTCCATCCCAATAATCGGATGAATCGTTGCATCTTCCAGTTTACCGATACGTTTCATCACTTGCTTAACTTGGTTTTCTTTGAACTCAAGTTGACCCGCATAGCTGATATGCTGCAACTGGCAGCCACCGTATTTATAGTTCTCTTCAACAGGTACTTCCACACGATGCTCGCTTGCTTCATATAATTCAATCAAACGGCCAAAGCCGTATCCTTTATTTGCTTTAACTACTCTAATTTTGGCTTTCTCACCCGGCAATGTATTAGGAACAAAGATTGGATAGCCATTTACTTTTGCTACTCCTGCTCCATCATGGGTTAAGTCCTCAAAAACTACATCTATATCATCATTTTTAGCTACTGGTGCTGTATTAGTCATATAATCTCCCTTTTCTTTTCAAAATACCTTTTGCTTATCGTATTTTAACATACAAAGCCCTTGAATCAAAACGGACTTCGTTTAACTATCACCAATTACAGCTCAAATACATACTATATAGTAAATTTTTCAGTACGCTCAGTGGACATGCGTATAAAAGCATCGCTGTGAGCTCAAAATAAAGAAAAATGTGGGGTGAGCAGATTGGGTATATTTCAAACTATCTCTGCCTGGAACGCAGCAAGATATGAAAAACATGTAAATTCAATGGAGGAAAAGGGGTTATGCCCCGATTGTCGTGGACGGGGTTTTGATTCCTATGCGCCGAATGAATACTATTACAATTCTGTATATGAATGCTCAGGATGTAATGGAAGCGGAACCTACCATGATTGGGCTGAACTTCAGACTCAACAAATGTAATCAAAAAAAATACGGGTCTTTCACCGTATTTTTTTAGTTAATTCCACAGTTTTTTGTTTCCTGGAAAAACTTCTTCAGTGTATCCGCAAATTCGGCTGATTTAGGATTCGTACTCCCTGGCTTATCAGGATCAATTATTCTTACCCTCGCATCTGGCATAGCACGTAAATAGTCCTTAGCCCCATCCTCTGTCAGCCCTACACTCTCCTCGCTTCCTTGTAGAATTAATACGGGACAATCAATCTTTTTTAGGTGTTTCAAAAAATCAACATCTGTAGAATCTTTTTCAATTCCCTTTAATGTTTCAAGCGTCATACTTTCTAAAACACGCCTATTTGTTGATTTAAGAAAGAAATCAGACCAACCTTCAGGTAAATCTTTTTGCATGGCTGGATAATCACCGATAATTAGTCCATTTATGCGGTCTACATGTGCAACTGCATAGCCTAACGCATAAGCAACACCACGGCCATACCCAAAGATGGCAAACTTATCTATTGTAATCCGATTAACGACCACTTCGATATCAGAAACGTGATGTTCTAACGTAAATCCACTTTCTGGAGCATCACTTTGCCCTCTTCCGCGCATGGTGACCACAAGTGCGCGTCTAGGTAAAAGAGCTTGAATTAAATCCTCATATTCCTCTCCAGTTTCAGCAATACCCGGAATAATGACCAATGGCGTTGTCTCCTTGGAGGGACCTGTATTATCTAAATAATGAATACGGATATCTCCGTTTTTCACCCAACCCTCAATCATGACTGACCCTCCTTCAAGAAATGACTTTAACCATATAATCATAGCTATGACCATATATAGTCTTTCTACCAACTTTTTGATACCCAAGCTTCTGATATAAAGCCCTTGCTCCTTTATTGTCTGCTTCCACATTTAATGACATACGTCCGTATCCTAGTTTACGACCATGTTTTTCTGCTTCAGCTATAAGCGTAGTTCCCAGCCTATTCCCGCGATGGCTTGGTTTTACACAAACTGTGTCAATATAATAATCTTCAGGCTCTGATTCTATATCGATCAGTAAATCTGAATTCCCTGACTTCATGCGTACTTGTTCAATCAATGGCCAATCAAGCTGCGCTGCTTCACTGCCATGATAAACAACAATCACTCCTATAATTTCACTGTTTTCCTCGATAACCAATGTGTTTTCATAGCTGAGCCGATTCTGTTTCTTTTTAAAAAAGGATGCCATTACTTTTAATATGGCCGCTTCCTCTTGTTCTCCCGTTAATGCTTGGCCAATCTCATCTATAGCCAGATTCATTAAATAAACAGCTTCTTCCGCATCTTCAGGAATGCCTGCTCTGATTTTCATTTTGCCGCCTCCATAAAAAATAAAAAAGCTGGCATAGCCAGCCCTTTAGTCGTTTTCGTGATCATTCTATTTCATCTGTTGTATCTCCAATTTGTACCCGTTGATTAGCTGGATCATCTTGAAGTTCACCTTCAGGAACAAAAACATCAAAGTGACGATATTGGTTAACAAATTCTGCAGGTGCCAGTCCGCCAAATTCACCATCCAGATTGAGCATCATTTCTTTCTTAGTTGTCACCTTAATCCGATTAGCTTTTACATAAATGACATTTCGATCATGAATATGCTCTCCGCGCATAGCTAGAGAAGCGATTCTGATAAAATCAGCAAGATTGGTTTTCTTGAGAATCAGCAATGTAAACATTCCATCATTCAACGAAGCATCAGGTGCTAATCTTTCGAAGCCGCCGACGGAATTGGTATTTGCAACAAGAAATAACATAATTTCGCCTTCATAGATCTTTCCATCATATTCGATTGTTACTTCCGTTGGCTTTAATGATGGCAGCATCTCAATGCCTTTAATATAATAAGCCAGATGTCCAAGCATTGTTTTTAACTTACTCGGTACATCATAGGTCAATTCAGTCAGACGGCCTCCACCCGCGATATTAATGAAATACTTTTCATTCATCTTACCGATATCGATTGGCATAGTATGGTTGGCTGTGATAATATCGACGGCTTGGTCAATGGACCGGGGTACATGAATAGCCCTTGCAAAATCATTTGTCGTTCCAACTGGTATAATCCCAAGTTTCGGACGATTTTCGGCATCTGCCAGTCCGTTAACTACTTCGTATATTGTACCGTCTCCACCGGCTGCTATTACTATTTCATATCCCCGTTCAATAGCAATTCTCGCTGCCTCAGTCGCATCACCTTCACCGGTTGTCGCATGACATGAAGCTTCATAACCCGCAGCTTCTAGCTTAGCCAGAACGTCCGGTAAGCTCTTCTTAATCGCTTCCCTGCCGGAAGTTGGATTATAGATTAACCTTGCTCTTTTCATTTCCATCATCCTATTGTATAAAATAAAATCATTTTCACTTAAATACGAAAAAAGTTATGAAGAACGAATTCCCCATTTTCTTTGTCTTGTGCCCGTAAAGATTATATAGCAAATTCATGGAAAATACTACTTTCTCACTTCGAACAGAGCTAAGAAATTATGCCGAAAAAACTTATAAATCGTGTACACTTTCTTTTT
>NZ_AJTN02000026.1 GCF_000305495.1 Peribacillus psychrosaccharolyticus ATCC 23296
CCGATCCTGAACATAAAACAATAGTCCTACTTAACTTTAACGCTAAACTCCGTTAAAGCGATAAAAGGACTAAATAAGGGCTACAAACTTATGAATTCTTAGAATAGTTTACTATTTTTTAAATTTATTAAACTTTTTTGAAAAAGTATATATACAAAAGTCTGAAAAATTGTATAATAATATTTATGAACTAAAAAAAGAAAAAGGGGTGTCATGTAATTGAAAAATTCTAAATTTTCACTGCTTTTGGTACTAACTCTTGTGTTGAGTATATTCCTCGCAGCATGTGGAGGAAAAGATACGGACAAGTCGTCTGGAACAAAAGATGAAGGCGAAAAAACGACAAAGACTGAATCAGCGCAAGAAATTAAAGTCCTTGACTCATCAGAAATTCCAACGATGGATACAGTCTTAGCAGAAGGATCTACAAGCTTTACTTACATAAATAATGTAGGAGAAGGACTTTATCGTCTAGATCAGGAAGGTAAGGCAGTTCCGGCATTAGCTGACGGTGAGCCGACTACTAATGAAGATAAAACTGTTTATACATTTAAATTAAGAGATGCTAAATGGTCAAATGGTGAGCCTGTTACTGCTCAAGATTTTGTGTTTGCTTGGCAGCGTGCAATTGATCCAAAAACCGCTTCACCATATGGCCCATACATGATGAACGGCAAAATCAAAGGCGCACAAGAAATCACAAATGCTGCGGCTAAGAAAAAGGATTATGATTTAAATACGTTAGGCGTAGTTGCGAAAGATGATAAAACTCTAGAAGTAACACTAGAAAAAGCATTTCCATATGCGGCTGACGTTTTTGCTTTCCCAACTTTCTACCCGCAAAATGAAAAATTTGTAACTGAAAAAGGCGATAAATATGCTAGCAACGCTGAAAATATGATCTACAACGGACCATTCACAATGACTGCATGGGATGGACCAGCAGGTGCTGAGTGGGTTTTAGAAAAGAACGATACTTATTGGGATGCTGACTCAGTAAGCCTGAAAAAGATCACAGTAAATGTTGTTAAAGATTCTGGTGCACAGGTTAATGCATTTGAGTCAGGTGATACAGATGTTACAGGATTACTTTCTTCTGATTTAGTTCCAACATATGAGGGCGATGAGCGTATGTTTAGTGAATTATCAGCAAGCGTTTTCTGGTTAAAAATGAATCAGAAAAATGACGCACTTAAAAACTTAAATATCCGTAAGGCAATTGCGCAAGGGTTTAACAAAGATGATTTAGCTGCAAGCATTTTAAACAATGCATCCGTTCCGGCTAACTACATGGTACCGCAAAACTTTGTTAACCTTGATGGTGTAGATTTCCGTGAGAAAAACGGCGATTTGATTACTTATAATTTAGAAGAAGCACAAAAGGCTTGGAAAGCAGGCTTGAAAGAACTAGGTGTGGATAAATTAACTATTAGATACCTTGGCGGCGATACAGAAGCTTCTAAGAAAATCGATTCTTACATGAAAAATCAGTTAGAGAAAAATCTACCTGGCTTAACTGTTGATTTAGAAAGTGTTCCTTTCGCTGTTCGTTTAGAACGTGATAATTCAATGGATTATGATCTACAAGCTGCTGGATGGGGACCTGACTATGGCGATGCGATTTCATTTGCTGACCTTTGGGTAACTGATGGCGGAAGTAATAGAATGGCGTATTCTAATAAAAAATACGATAAATTAATTAAAGATGCTCAAACTGAACTTGCAACAGATCCAAAGGCAAACTTTGAAGCACTACAAGAAGCTGAAAGAATTTTACTTCAGGATGACTATGCAATTGCACCGATTTATCAACGTGCAGAAAATTTCCTTATTAATCCTAAGGTTAAAAACATTGCAACGTACCAATATGGTCCTGATTACTGCTACAAATGGGTAACAGTTGAATAAAATCACATAAGGGTTTTCATTTCTAGTATTTAATAAACCAGAAAATGGAAAGAGAGTATAGTAACGTATACTCTCTTTTTCCCTTTTTTACAAATTTTCTAAAGATATTGAATATTCATTATAGGAGGTGCACAAATGGCGAAATATCTCTTGAAACGAGCTTTTTATATGATTATCACTTTATTTGTGATTATTTCATTGACCTTCTTTTTAATGAAGTTGATTCCTGGGACTCCATTTGCTAGCGCAAGTAAATTACAGCCAGAGCAATTGACAATAATGAAGGAAAAATACGGACTGGACGAGCCATTAATGGTACAGTATGCAAAATATATGGGGAATGTCGTACAGGGTGACCTAGGAACCTCTTTCCAGTTTAATAATGTACCAGTGACAGAACTGCTAACGTCTAGAATTGGTCCATCGATGCAGCTCGGCTTCCAAGCTATGTTTTTTGGAACCATTATTGGAATTTTTCTCGGTGTAATTGGAGCGTTAAAACAAAATACGTGGGTTGATTATGGTTCTACGTTTATCGCAGTCCTTGGTAAATCAATACCCAACTTTGTCTTTGCGGGTCTCCTTCAATATTATATCGGAGTAAAAATGGGTTGGCTTCCAGTACTGTTCTGGAAGGGTTGGGAATACAGTATTATGCCAACGATTGCACTATCGATGTTCCCAATTGCAATTACAGCAAGATTTATTCGGACAGAGATGATTGATGTATTGGGCTCTGATTATATAACATTGGCTAAAGCTAAAGGTGCAAATTATTTTGAAATTGCTTTTAAACATGGTCTGAGAAATGCTTTGATTCCGGTTATAACGGTAATTGGCCCCCTAGCGGTTGGAATGATGACAGGTTCACTAGTTGTTGAAAAGATTTTTGCCATTCCTGGAATCGGTGATCAATTCGTAAAATCAATACAAGTAAATGATTACTCGGTTATCATGGGAACGACTGTGTTATTTTCTGTGTTATTCGTCATCATTATTTTAGTTATTGATATTCTTTACGGAGTTATCGATCCACGGATTAGATTGTCAGGAGGTAAAAAATAATGGCGAATTCACAGATTAAGTTAACCAAAGATAAATTCGCACCTGCCATTATAGATTCTTCCTTAGGTGAAGCAATCGATAAACCAAGTTTGAATGCTTGGCAGGATGCATGGTTAAGAGTACGAAAAAATAAGGCAGCTATCGTAAGCATGGTGGTTATTGTCTTAGTCATTCTTCTTGCATTTACCGGGCCTCTTTTTAGCGGCAAGGAAGCGAAAACACAAACACTTCCGCATAATAATCTACCATCAAGAATACCTGTTTTAGAGAATATCAGCTGGTTGCCGTTTGACGGAATGAGAACCTTAAATAATGGTACGCAAGTTGATATTTATGAGCAAAAAGGAATTGAAGAGTATTATTGGTTTGGAACAGATGGGTTAGGCCGAGATTTATTTACAAGAGTCTGTGAAGGCACGCAGATTTCACTCTATATTGCTTTTTTAGCGGCTCTTCTTGATATGTTGATTGGTGTCACATACGGTGCGGTTTCAGGTTACTTCGGCGGAAGGCTGGATAACTATATGCAGCGTTTTACAGAAATTCTTTCTAGTATTCCAAACTTAGTTATCGTGATTTTAATGATATTAGTATTTAAACCCGGAATCGTGTCGATAACATTGGCATTAGCTCTTACAGGATGGGTGAGTATGGCACGTGTTGTTCGAGCACAAACCATGAAAATGAAAGAACAAGAATTTGTTTTGGCTTCTCGTACCTTAGGAGCATCAAATGCGAAAATTATCTTTAAACATCTGCTGCCAAATATGGTAGGTGTTATTCTTATAAATACGATGTTCTCTATACCAAATGCCATATTTTTCGAAGCATTTTTAAGTTTTATCGGACTTGGCCTCCAAGATCCGCTTGCTTCATTGGGTACCTTAATAGACGATGGTTTCAAAACATTAAGACTGTATCCACATATCGTCATATACCCAGCGATTTTTATAAGTTTAATTATGATTTGTTTTAATATGATTGCAGACGGTCTTCGTGATGCACTCGATCCAAAAATGCGTGATTAAAAGGCAGGTGACTATAATGGAAAATATATTAGAAGTTAAAGATCTTACTATTTCATTTCATACCTTTTCAGGAGAAGTACAAGCTATTCGTGGGGTGGATTTCGAACTTAAAAAAGGGGAAACATTGGCAATTGTTGGTGAATCCAGCTCAGGGAAATCTGTAACAACCAAATCCATTATGAGACTGCTGCCCCCTGGAAACTCAGAAATTAAACGCGGTGAAATTCTCTTTAATGGTAAAGATTTAGCTAAACTGAGTGATAAAAGCATGCAGAAAATTCGTGGGAAAGAAATCTCAATGATTTTTCAGGACCCAATGACTTCATTAAATCCAACCATGAAAATCGGCAAGCAAATTATGGAACCAATTATTAAACATCAAAATATGAGCAAAGCTGAAGCAAAAGAGCGTGCAATGGATTTACTGCGTTTGGTGGGAATCCCTAATGCCGAAGAACGCTTCGGACAATATCCGCATCAATTTTCAGGCGGAATGAGACAGCGTGTGGTAATTGCTATTGCTCTTGCCTGTAATCCTAAAGTGTTGATTGCTGATGAACCAACTACAGCATTAGATGTAACGATTCAAGCTCAAATTTTAGAACTAATGAAAGACTTACAAAAGAAAATTGATACATCAATTATATTTATTACACATGATCTTGGTGTCGTCGCGAATGTGGCTGACCGTGTTGCGGTTATGTATGGTGGTAAAATTGTAGAGATTGGTACAGTTGATGAAATTTTCTATAATCCAAAACACCCGTATACGTGGGGACTAATCAGTTCTATGCCTAGTCTGGATTCGAAAGATGATGAATTGTATGCAATACCGGGAACACCTCCCAACTTGTTACATCCGCCTATTGGGGATGCATTTGCACCGCGGAACGAATACGCCATGCAAATCGATCTTGAAGAGCAGCCGCCAATGTTTAAAGTTTCAGAAACACACTATGCAGCTACATGGCTTCTGCATCCAGATGCACCTAAGGTTGAACCCCCTCTGGCTGTGAAAAAAAGAATGGATCAATTCCAGACATGGCAGGAGGTTAAGTAATGAAACAACGTGAAAAATTAGTGGAGATTAGAAATCTTAAACAATACTTCAACGCCGGGAAACCAAGTATGGTTAAAGCAATCGATGACATTTCCTTTGATATTTACAAAGGAGAAACGCTTGGGCTTGTGGGTGAATCTGGATGTGGTAAGTCTACTACAGGTCGGACAATCATCCGTTTATATGACGCTACTGATGGAGAAGTCTTCTTTAATGGAGAAGATGTTCATGGTACGAAATCAAAAGCTCAGTTAAAAGATTTTAATCGAAAAATGCAAATGATCTTTCAAGATCCTTATGCTTCATTAAATCCGCGGTTAAAGATCGCTGATATTATCGCCGAAGGAATTGATATCCACGGACTAGCAAAAAATAAGGAAGATCGTATGCAGCAGGTTCAAAATCTTCTGGAGACAGTTGGATTGAATCGTGAGCATGCCAATCGTTACCCTCATGAATTCTCTGGCGGTCAGCGTCAGCGAATTGGAATAGCCCGTGCACTAGCAGTACAACCAGAATTTATTATTGCCGATGAACCAATTTCTGCTTTAGATGTTTCCATCCAAGCTCAAGTTGTGAATTTACTTAAAAAACTGCAAATTGAACATGGATTAACGTATCTTTTCATTGCACATGACCTTTCCATGGTTAAATATATCAGTGATCGTATTGGGGTTATGTATTTTGGTAAATTAGTGGAACTTGCAAGCAGCGAGGAGTTATACAAAAACCCAATTCATCCATATACACAATCATTGTTATCAGCCATTCCTGCTCCAGACCCATATAGTGAACGGATTAGAAAGCGGAAAGTTTACAATCCAAACATTCACGAATATGATGAAGGTGAAGATTTACAAATGCGTGAAGTAAAGCCAGATCATTTCGTTTATTGTTCGGAAAAAGAGTTTAAACAATACCAAACGATTCATACAAAATAAATTAAAAACGATCTCTTAACGAGATCGTTTTTAATTTGCCGAAAAAAGTCGAAAAAAGAGGCTTAAGAAGCTGAGCCAGGTGGTATAGAAGGAAGACGATGTTTTCGGGTAAGATGTACATAATAAAGAAATAATACTGAAGAAGTGGGAACGTTTCATGTTTATTCTGTAAGTAGGGTAATCCTATACAATAAAGAAAGGAGTTAAAGAATGAAATTTCTAAATAAAATGCTGATTTCGAGCGTAGCTTTAGCCAGCTCCCTAACAGCCATCAACCCCTCCGTTCTTGCTGAAACAGATAGTAAGGTCAAGTCAGGCCACCAAACAAGTCAGCTTGCGTTAACGAAAAAGGTCTTGCCTGATAAAATGGATCGTTTTAAATATGAAACTAATTTTACCTTTAAATATCCTGACGCCGTCCGTGGTATATATCTCACTGGCAATTCTGCAGGAGGACAGAAATTCGACAAACTTCTAAATTATGTTGAAAAAACTGAACTGAATGCAATGGTGATTGATATAAAAGATGATTGGGGGAATATTACGTATACTCCTGAGGACCCTGATTCACCCTATGCTGATATTGCAAAGAATTACATATCGGAGCCTGTAGAGATGTTGAGTAAGCTTGAAGAGAAACAAGTTTATCCAATAGCAAGAGTTGTGGTCTTTAAAGATTCTATTCTTTCAAAGCAAAAACCAGAATGGTCCTTCGTAGATAACGGGGAAATTTGGAAGAACGGACGAGGAGAATCGTTTGTTAATCCGTTTATGAAAGAAGTTTGGGACTACAATATCGGAGTCGCGATAGAAGCTGCGAAAATGGGCTTCCAAGAAATTCAATTTGATTATGTTCGTTTTCCTGAGGGCTTCGAAAAGAGAGAAGACTCACTAAAGTATTCTATGGGTGAATATAAAGGAACATCGACTAATCATACGCAAAAACGTGTACAGGCAGTTACAGACTTCGTTGCTTACGCAAGAGAAAAATTAAAACCATATGATGTAAAGGTATCTGTAGATATCTTCGGATATGCAGCAACTTTACCAGAAGCACCAGGAATTGGCCAAAACTTCTCTAAAATATCTGAGAATGTAGATGTTATTTCGTCGATGATCTACCCAAGCCATTGGACATCTTATTTTGGCATTACTAAGCCGGATTTAGAACCATATAAGCTGGTTTCAGCTTATGCAAAATTGGAAAAAGAAAAATTAGGAGAATTAAAAACGCCGCCGACTTCAAGACCATGGCTTCAAGATTTTACTGCAGCCTATCTTGGAAAAGGAAACTACTTAAAATATGGGAAGTCTGAAGTTCAGGCACAGATTGATGCTTTGAATAAAAATGGCGTAAACGAATACTTGTTATGGAACGCTGCGAATAATTACACACAGGGTGTCGATTATAAACCATGATCGTTCGGGCAGTGGAAAACTGCCCGAGTTTCTGTGGTCAATTATTTCTTACTGCCACCAACTTGGTTCCAGCCGGCCTGTATGTCTGTGGAGTGATCAGCAATTTCCGTTCGGCGTCTTCCTCCGAAAAACGTTTCACCGAGGGTGTTCAGTAACACGCCGTTAAATGCGGTGATCCCAATTATTAAACCTGCGACTACAGTAAAGTCAACGATATAACCAATCATGGAAACCCTCCTACTATTAAAAATGATTAGATACTATTGTAAATAAATGTACCATTTTTTAACAGATAATTTCAACAGAAGAGAGGAACTTAACAATGCACTGGTATGAAAAACTTAACGAATATTTTCCTATTCATGAAATGAAATCACAAGAACATATGGAAACCTTATTAGAAGAAAAGGGAGATATCTATCAAAAAGATGAAGGCCCACACCATGTTTTAATGTATGTCGAAGATACAGATTATATTTTTATCGATTATTTATTTGTGTCTAATGCTTCTAGAGGTCAAGGAATTGGTAAGAAACTAATTAATATGCTGCAGGAAAAACAAAAACCGATTCTTTTAGAGGTTGAGCCAATAGACAAGGATGATAAAGATTCCGCACGAAGGCTTAAATTCTACAAACGTGAAGGCTTTAACCATGCTTCAAGGGTTTCTTATCGGAGAAGATCTTTAGCGACGAATGAAATTAGTCCGATGGAAATATTATATTGGGCGCCAAACCCTCGATTAGATGCAGCTGAGGAAGAGGAAATCCTCAATTATATGAAGAGAACCTATCAACGAATTCATACGTATAAAGATAAACTATTCTATGGAAAAATGTATCAGCCCGTTGATGAGGTATTGACTCTCAAATCAACTCCTGAGGAAGATATTCTAAAGTCTATCTAATTAATTTAGATACTTTTTAGTAACACGGGTTTATAGAAAGATAAAAGGGGTATATTAAAAAGTATTGTATTGTAACAGTGGTAAAAAAGGTAATTGAGAATTAACACAGGATTTTTTCAATTACCTTTTTTTTTACCCAGCTGACGAAATCTCGTCAGCTGGGTAAAAGCCAAAAATAGTGTTAGGAATTCTTGCTTAACTGTGATTGTAGGCAAATATTAAAAAGGGTATTCATTTCGCTGAATATAGTGTATAATCATAAATATATATTGCTAATTTAAAATCATTTCAATCTAGATATTAGTAATAAAAAATAGAGTTCCCATCATAGATTGCCAATTCTATACTTAGGGAGTGTGAAGTAACATGGTTACATTATATACCTCACCAAGCTGTACCTCATGCAGAAAAGCAAAAGCATGGTTGGAAGAGCATGAGATAGGATATACAGAAAGAAACATCTTTTCAGAACCATTGTCAATTGAAGAAATTAAAGAAATTCTTCGAATGACAGAAGACGGAACAGATGAAATTATTTCAACACGTTCTAAAACATTCCAGAAATTGAATGTTAACCTAGAATTATTGCCCCTTCAGGAATTATATAAGCTTATCAAAGACAATCCTGGCCTGCTAAGACGTCCAATTATCCTTGATGAAAAAAGACTTCAAGTCGGATATAATGAAGATGAAATTAGAAGGTTCCTGCCGCGTAAAGTTCGTACTTACCAATTACGCGAAGCACAGCGGATGGTCAATTAACATAGGCGTAAGCCCTGCCATTAAATTTGGCGGGGTTTTTATTTTTTTATTTGCTAAATAAGCTCATGCAAACCTGCTCGTTTTGAATAGAATAAGGTAACCTGGTAAAATTAAATGAGGTTGCAACTCATACCTATATTTTGTAATATAGGAGGACTATTAGGCAAATGATTGTTTTTTACAACTAGAGGTTTTTTATTTCCCTTCTCAACGGTTTTATCATAAAATAAAAGAAAATAGTTTATTTTTATCCTGCTGCCGGTTACAAGTATTCCTTCGGGGGTAAAGATATCATAAGAGCGTTTATAGCTCGGGGGTAATTATCCCTTCAAAACGAGAAAGAAGGGAGATGGAATTATGGAGATCGAACGTATTAATGAAGATACAGTTAAATTTTATATTTCTTATATAGATATTGAAGAACGCGGCTTTGACCGTGAAGAGATTTGGTACAGCCGTGAGCGCAGTGAAGAATTGTTCTGGGAAATGATGGATGAAGTGCATCAAGAAGAAGAATTTACGATGGAAGGACCTTTGTGGATACAAGTACAAGCACTTGAAAAAGGTCTAGAGGTTTTAGTTACTCGAGCTCAGTTGACAAAGGACGGCCAAAAACTAGAGCTTCCGCTCGCAGATGACAAGTTTGGTGATATGCAGGTGGACGAAAAACTAGAATCACTTCTTGAACAACAATTTCAAGGGAAGCATGAATTCAGTTCAGTACAGTTTGAAGATGGTATGATTGAGTTTATCACGGCTTTCGATGACTTTGAAGATGTTATTTCACTGAGTAAGCGATGCGGACTTGATAGTCTAAATGCGAAGCTCTATGCATACAATAATAAATATTATCTCTATATTTCATTCTCAGAAGATGATTCGGAGGAAGAAGAAATCGATAATATTTTGAGTACACTGTTAGAGTATAGTCATGAATCCCCTATTACCGTTCATATCTTACAGGAATACGGAAAAATAGTGATTGAAAATGATGTGTTTAACACGGTTCATAAATATTTTGCCTAATGTAAAGCCGATTTCAGTCTGAAGTCGGCTTTTTGTTTCATATTGACCTCTTTCAAATGATTGGCAGGTGAGCTGTTTGAAAAATACATTTCGTGTTGTGCTATTATTAGTAATCTTATTCTGTCTTTGGTTTATTTTCCATAATTCTTTTACAGATGTAGTATTCAGATATTTCAGTATTCTTTTATCCTTATCGCTTCTTGTGATAGGCATCCTGATCTTCCTTGAAAACAGACACCCAGCTCAAACACTAACCTGGCTGATAGTATTTGGTGCATTCCCGATTATCGGCTTTATTTTTTACTTTCTGTTTGGGCGTAATTATCGTAAGGAACGAATCTTTCGAAAAAAATATTTGTTAGATAAAGAAGCCTATTTACAAGTCCAAGCTAAGAGTAAGAATAAGTCAAACGATCAACGGAAATTAGAAGAGACTATTCATCAGAGCAAATTATTTCATTTAGCTGAACGAATCGGAAATAGTCCGATTTCATTTGCTACTGAAACGAAGATTCTCACCAATGGAGATGAAACGTATTCTCATATCCTAGAAGAAATGTCTATGGCAGCGCATCATATACATATCCAATATTATATTGTCCGTGATGATCATATTGGGCGGGAAATTAAGAAGGTACTGATTCAAAAAGCAAAGCAAGGTATAAAGGTTCGCTTTCTGTATGATGCAGTGGGTTCGTGGAAATTATCGAATACCTATATTACTGACCTAAAGAATGCTGGAGTAGAAACAGTAGCCTTTGGTCCTGTCCATCTGCCGTTTTTAAATAATAAATTCAACTTTCGTAATCACCGTAAAATTATCGTGATTGATGGCTCGGTAGGTTTTATGGGGGGATTGAATATTGGTGACGAATATCTCGGGCGCAATGAGGTATTTGGTTTTTGGAGAGATACACATCTAATGGTTAAAGGTGAGGCTGTTCAGACAATGCAGTTGATTTTCCTTCAGGACTGGTACTACAGTACCGATCATAGCTTTCTGACAGATGAATACCTTTCCCCGTCCATGCCTCATGAACATACCCATGGAGGCGTGCAGATTATTGCCGGCGGTCCGGATAACGAACTGGCCATCATTAAAAGCATCTTCTTCTGTATGATTACCAATGCTCAAAAATCGGTCTGGATTGCTTCTCCGTACTTTATTCCTGACGAGGATATTTTTCAAGCTATGAAGATTGCTGCCTTAAGCGGGTTGGATGTCAGACTGCTTGTTCCAAAAAATCCAGATAAACGTATAGTATTTCACGCTTCCAGATCCTATTTTCCTGAACTCTTAGCTGCAGGGGTCCGAATATTCGAATACAAAAATGGGTTCATGCATTCGAAGTTGGTCATTGTTGATCATGAGATTGCTTCCATCGGAACAGCCAATATGGATATGCGCAGTTTTCATTTAAACTTTGAAGTGAATGCGTTTTTGTTTCAAACAAGAAGTACTCAAAGACTGGTTAATGATTTTTTACATGATCTTCTCGTATCAAGCGAATTACATTTGGATGACTTTTCTAAGCGGAAAATAAGATATAAGATAATGGAATCCACTTGCAGGCTGTTATCCCCGTTATTATAAAATGGAGGGCCGAAAATCTGTTTCGGCCTTTTAGAAGGAATTTTTTCGCAGCTTGGCGAATTCTCTTTTAGAAAAAGGAGGATGCCTATGCTAACCGCAAAAAATCAGGATGGGACGTTAATAACTCTTCCTGAAAAGATTACCAGAGAAGCATTGAAATTGGTAAAAGATAATCAGGAATTTTACTGCCCCTGTTGTGAAAGCGAATTAATTATTAAAGCTGGTGATAAGAAGATCCCACATTTTGCTCACAAAAAAAATCCTCTCTGTACCGCCTCATCTGAAGCAGAATCCGCCTACCATCTCACTGGAAAACGTCAACTTTTTAATTGGCTGCAAAAGAATCAAATTACCGCTCAACTGGAGGCCTTTCTGCCTGATATTAAACAACGTGCAGATATTCTAGTAACATCGAATAAAGGGGTATACGCAGTAGAATTTCAATGCTCCATTATCTCAGTAAAAGATTTTGTGAAGCGAACAGCTCTTTATTTGGAAATCGGAGTTATCCCAATATGGATACTAGCAGAAAAAAATCTTCGCAAAAATCAAGCAGATGCATTCATGCTGTCAGCTTTTCACTGGCAGTTCCTCAATGAGACATTTAAACGTCCCCTCATTATTACCTACTGTCCTGAAAAAGGCCATATGGGCTTTCTACAGCATCTTACGCCATTCTCAGCCAGAACTACATACGCTGCCTTCGTTAGGGTGAAATTAGCGTCGCTGAGGCCTTGTACGCTCCCAATTATAAAAGAGCCTCTATTACTAAAGACCTGGTTCGCTAAACGAAAAAGTTGGAGTCTTTTTAGTATGAGAAGAATTAATCGAAAAGATCGTTATTATGCGGCTCTCTATAATAATAGGCTTTCACCTGCAACACTTCCGTTTGAAATCGGACTGCCTGTGAAAGGGATGTGGGCAATCGAAACACCAGCAGTCAAATGGCAAGGGTGGCTGTATATGGATGTTCTGTACACTAGAGAAAAAGGGGAGTTTATAACCATTAATCATGTTCTTTACGCTTTCCGAAAACGGCAGAGGAAAGGGGATATTAAACTTCGATCGCTGGCTTTACTGCCAGATATGGATTGCACTGCGATTATTAAAGAATATTTGTATCTTCTCGTTCAATTAGGGTACCTGAAGGAAGAGACAGCGGGACAGTATTCTATCTGTGAGGTGATTCAAATCCCCCAAAATGATATAGAAGTAGAAAATTTAGAAAAATCATTATATTTAAAGCTTACTAAATGATTTTTATCAGGAAAATGGAGTACAATAGACATAGTACACCTATCATAGGGGTAAAGAAGGACTATCGCTTATGCAAAAGAAGAATAGTAAGAGTAAGCAAGATATTTAGAGGAGGACCATAGACATGACGCAAGAAAGTACAGTGAAAACATTACAAGCTCGAAAAGATGTACCAGCAGAAGACACATGGCGTTTAGAAGACATCTTCGCTACGGAAGAAGACTGGGAAACGACTTTCACATCTATAAAAGAAAGCCTTCAAAAAGCAGATGCCTTTAAGGGAACGCTTGGAGAAAGTGCAGAAAAGCTGTTAGTCGCACTGCAATTTCAAGATGAAGTCTTTGAGAAACTAGGCAAGCTTTACGCTTATTCTCATATGCGTTATGACCAAGATACTACGAATTCCTTTTATCAAGGGAAAGATGATCGGGCAAAAACTTTATATGCACAGGCAGCAAGTGCTTTTTCTTACATAGTACCAGAATTATTAAGTATTGATGAAAGTAAAATTCAACAATTCCTTGAAGAAAATGAATCGCTTAAACTCTATAAGCACGCGTTAGAGGAAATTAACCTGCAGCGCCCGCATGTTTTATCAGCGGATCAAGAGGCATTGCTTGCAAAAGCATCAGAAGTGATGGACGCATCAAGCAATACTTTCGGTATGCTTAATAATGCTGATCTTAAATTCCCAACGATTAAGGATGAATCTGGTGATGAGGTAGAAATTACACATGGCCGATATATCCATTTCCTTGAAAGCGATGATCGCAGAGTTCGTGAGGAAGCATTTAAGAGTGTGTACGAAACATATGGCAGCTTCCGTAATACATTTGCAAGTACCTTAGCAGGACAAATTAAGAGTGATAACTTTAATGCAGCAGTCCATAATTATAAATCAGCTCGCGAAGCTGCGTTAAGCAACAATAATATTCCCGAAAGCGTTTATGATAATTTAGTGAATACAGTAAATGAAAATCTTCCGTTATTACATCGGTATATCAGTTTACGTAAAAAAGTACTAGGATTAGATGAGCTTCATATGTATGACTTATTCACACCACTAGTCAAAGAAGTGAAGATGGACATTTCCTATGAAGAAGCGAAAGAATACGTATTAAATGGTCTTGCACCGCTTGGAGAAGAATACCGTAATGTCCTCCAAGAAGGATTTGATAATCGTTGGGTTGATGTTCAAGAAAACAAAGGAAAAAGAAGCGGCGCGTATTCATCTGGGTCATATGGAACGAATCCATATATCCTAATGAACTGGCAGAATAACGTCAATAATCTCTTTACCCTTGTCCATGAATTTGGACATTCCGTCCACAGTTACTATACACGTAAAACCCAGCCATACCCGTATGGAAACTATTCAATATTTGTGGCTGAAGTAGCCTCAACCTGTAATGAAAATCTGTTGAATGATTATCTTCTGAATACAATAGAAGATGAGAAAAAACGGATTTACCTATTGAACCATCAGCTTGAAGGCTTCCGGGGAACTCTTTTCCGTCAAACCATGTTTGCCGAATTCGAGCACATTATCCATGAAAAAGCGCAAAATGGTGAATCACTGACAGCAGATATGCTGACAGAAGAATACTACGAGTTGAATAAGAAATACTTTGGCGATGATATTGTCATTGATGAAGAAATCGGTCTTGAATGGGCCCGCATTCCTCATTTCTACTACAATTATTATGTGTATCAGTATGCGACCGGAATCAGTGCAGCAACAGCATTAAGCAAACAAATCGTTGAAGAAGGCCAGCCAGCTGTAGATCGGTATATTGAGTTCTTGAAATCAGGCAGCTCAGATTACCCAATCGAAGTGCTGAAAAAAGCAGGTGTCGACATGACAGAAGCCGACCCAATTCGAGAAGCCCTAAAAGTATTTGAAGAAAAACTAACTGAATTAGAATCCCTTTTAGCATAAAACGTAAAAAGAGGTCGTCAACTATGACGACCTCTTTTTGGTTGTCCAAAATAAGTATCAAAAGGTCCAAGGGCCGAATGTAATGCTAAAAGGACCGAATAAATTAGGAAAAGGGCCGAATAAAAGACAGAACGGGCCGAATTTAAGCCAATAAGGGCCGAATGAGGACTGTTTAGGTAATCCAGGTGGAAGGATGGACAAAAAAGTAAGCATAAAAACAAAAACGAACTTGTGACGCTTTAATTTAAGCGTAATCGGTGGTTATTTAACGGCCAGAATTAAAAGCCTTTAAAACGGTTCCGTTGGACGATTTTTGTTAGTAAGATAAATATGGTAATGAAGAGAATGGGTGAGCTGATTAATAGTGGAAATGCATTTAGAAAAGCAAGTAGTTGAAGAAATAAAGCTACCAGAAATAAACAGGTATAAATAGTAGTTTTCATTCGATGTTCCTCCGGTTTATATGTTATTATATTCAACATATGCGTCGGATAATGAACTAGAATCGTAAATATGACGAATTTGTGAAACTTATCACATTTGCTTGAAATGTAGTTGAAAACTTGGTATATTTATATTGTGAAGTTTATCACAAACAAACTTATACCCCTTTGTTTGACCGTGAAAACTTTCTCCCATCCCCTTTGTTCGTATTTTATAGATGAATCCCTGCAAACTCGCGATTTTCAGGGATTCCAATGTTTTACAAGTGACAATATTGTGAAGTTGGTATCAAGAACTTGATGCAGCTTAGGTATATTGTTAAGATTGAAAGTGGAAATTGTAACAACTCACATGTAACGAAATCCCCTTTTGTTTATTGTGAAATTTCTCCCATCCCCTTTGTTCGTTTTTATAGAAAAAGCCCTGCAAAGTAATTTG
>NZ_AJTN02000025.1 GCF_000305495.1 Peribacillus psychrosaccharolyticus ATCC 23296
GCCAGCTTCGTTGTAAGACGATCGGATTCTATTTGTGCATCATTAACTTTATTGATGGATTCTTTTAATACGGACGCAAAATCCTGCTGTGCCTCGTAAGGTGTAGTACGCTGAGTCTTTACATTGGCAGTATTTATGTTGGAAATACTGCTGAGTGCATTTATTCCTGCCATTCCTTAACCCCCTTCATTACTTTCCTATTTCCAGTGCTTTCATTAACATTCCTTTTGATGCATTAAGTGCAGTTACATTTGCCTCATAAGAACGGGTAGCACTCATTAAATCAATGGTTTCACGTAAAGGATCTACATTTGGCATCTCTACATACCCATCCTCATTCGCATCTGGATGATCTGGATTATAAATAAGCTCATTCGGCGTTTGATCTTCTACAATCTGTGAAACTTTCACACCTGAACCGATGTCGGTATTTTTATTCATAGCCTGATTTAAAAAACTTGAAAATTGATTATCTTTTTCCTGTAAGACGACTGACTTCCGTCTATATGGCTCCCATTCACCATTTACATAGCTGCCTCTTGTTGTTTCTGCATTAGCCATATTAGATGATATGGTATCCATTCTAAGCCGCTGAGCCGACAAGGCTGATGCCGTAATGCTCATGCCTTGAAACATCCCCATTACTTCCCACCTCTAATAACATTTTGTAGTGACTGAAATTTAGACCCGATCCTATCTGTCACGGCATTGTAATAAATCTGGTTTTCAGCAAGAGTGCTCATTTCCTTATCCACATCTACACTATTCCCATTATTATTGTACTGGACATTTTTCTGGGTAATAACCTGCTTAGTCGCGTTTGATTGCGAGAAATCATAATGACGCTGATCTGTTCGATAGGCGTTCATTGAAGAATCTAAGGCTGATTTGAACGATCCTTCATTGACAACTTCCTTAGCTTTGTAATTTGGCGTATCTACATTTGCTATATTATTAGAGATTGTTTTTTGCTTTAAACTTGAGTAGTTAAGTGCCTGTTCTAATGAATCAATAGTATTCGAAAATAAGTTCACGATGTGTTTACCTCTCTTCTAGAAGGTTAGCGAACCCTTCATATGGAAATAAAACGTTCTAATGGAAATAAATCATATTATAGTAACTATTGTAAAGAATTAGATTGATTCTGTCTATGAAGGAACCTAAAAACCTCATAAGTACATAGTCCTGTTTTTAATAAAATTTACAAAAAAAATATTTCCAAATATCAAATAGTCTTTAAAATTCTATTATTCTTTGCTATATCAATGAGTATAAATACCTACAACCTTCTTGTTGCTCTCAGCCGTCCAAGTGTTATTTATCCTAATCTGTTTGCTCCTATAATTCTTGAAAGGCTTGCGTTTTTTTATTCGTCTCTTAACTTAAACAGCTCATTAAACAACCTGCATTTATTTCTTTGCAAAAAAATAACGCTGGCTATAAAGCAGCGTTAAAGGTGTAGATAGTCACGATGGTCAGTATGGGTTTTTTTAACAAAATAAAGAGGCTGCCGAGGGTTTCTCGACAGCCTGTGCAGGCCCGCAGGCTGCTCTTATTTTTATTAGCTATTTTTTAATTTTTCTAATTCATGAAGGAATTTATCATTTAAGACTTTGATATATGTTCCCTTCATTCCCAGCGAACGGGACTCAATGACGCCAGCGCTTTCTAGTTTACGTAAAGCATTAACAATTACTGAACGAGTAATTCCAACACGATCGGCAATCTTAGAAGCAACTAATAGACCTTCTCTGCCATTCAATTCTTCAAAGATATGTTCAATTGCTTCTAATTCGCTGTATGATAGTGAACTAATAGCCATTTGAACAACAGCTTTACTTCTTGCTTCTTCTTCAATCGCTTCAGCTTTTTCGTGAAGGATTTCCATGCCGACTACAGTTGCGCCGTACTCTGCAAGAATTAGATCATCATCGTGGAATTTTTCTTCAAGACGAGCAAGAATCAGTGTACCTAAACGATCTCCTCCGCCAACGATTGGAACGATGGTTGTTAAACCTGAAGCGAAAATTTGCTTGTTCTCAATAGGAAATGCTGTATACGAGCTGTCAATATCAAGGTTTGATGAGGTTTCAGGAATGTTAAACAAGCTCTTTGTATATTCCTCAGGGAATTGACGGTCTTCAAGCATTTGCACCATACGCTCATTTTCGATTTTCTGGTTGATCGCAAACCCAAGAAGCTTTCCTCGTCTGCTGACAACAAATACGTTCGATTCAATCACTTCACTTAAGCTCTCAGCCATTTCTTTAAAGTTAACCGGTTTTCCTGCTGTATTTTGAAGCATTGCATTAATTTTTCTTGTTTTTGATAATAAATTCATTAAAAATTTCCTCCTATAAAATCTGTGTATCCTAAGTATGCCGTTACTTTTTTCTACAGAGCAGAAAGGGTACTAGTATTTCTCTACCCTTCCTAACCCTTTTCAATCGTAATTTCTTTAAAGAATAAACTGGCTGAGATCTTTGTTTCTTGATATCGAACCTAATTTGTCTTCTACATACTGAGGGGTAATCATAATTTTGTCCATTGTAATTTCTGGGGCTTCGAAAGATAAATCTTCAAGCAGCTTTTCCATGATTGTATGCAGGCGACGGGCACCGATATTATCGGTATTTTGATTGACCTCAAATGCCACTTCTGCAATCTTACGAATAGCTTCGTCAGAAAATTCAATTTCTATACCTTCAACTGCCAATAAGGCCACATATTGTTTGAGAAGTGCATTATCCGGTTCATGTAGAATGCGAACAAAATCTTCTACTGATAATTTTTGAAGTTCTACTCTAATTGGGAATCTTCCTTGTAGTTCTGGAATCAAGTCAGATGGCTTAGCCATATGGAAAGCACCTGCAGCCATGAAGAGAACATGATCTGTTTTCACAGAACCATATTTCGTTACAACTGTTGATCCCTCTACAATAGGCAGGATATCTCTTTGCACACCTTCACGAGATACATCTGCAGAAGATCCGCCCTTTTTACTGGCAATTTTATCGATCTCATCAATAAAAATAATTCCAGATTGTTCTGCACGGAATACGGCCTCTTGAGTCACTTCATCCATATCAATTAATTTGCCCGCTTCTTCATTAGTGAGGACAATTCTTGCTTCACTTACTTTAAGCTTGCGTTTCTTTTTCTTTTTAGGCATAAGATTACCGAGAGCATCCTGCATATTCATGCCCATTTGTTCCATTCCAGAGCCTTGCAGCATATCAAACATCGATGCTTGCTGTTCTTCTACCTCTACGGTAATCAACTCATTTTCAAGTTCGCCTTTGGCAAGCTTTTCTCTAACAATCCATCGTTTTTCTTGTAGGCTTACATCCTCAGATTTAGCAGATTCCTGCTCTGCTTCTTGATTCGTTCCTCCAAAAAACATTTCTAATGGATTTTTAAAGTTATTTTGTTTTTTACCAGAAGGTACTAATAGTTCAACCAAGCGGCGGTTTGCATTTTCTTCAGCAAGTTCCTGCACACTAATTTTCTTCTCTTCTTTGACGAGGCGGACAGCTGTTTCTACAAGATCTCGAACCATTGATTCAACATCTCTGCCCACATAACCTACTTCTGTAAATTTCGTTGCTTCTACCTTAATAAACGGTGCAGCAACTAATTTAGCAAGCCTGCGTGCTATTTCTGTCTTCCCCACGCCTGTCGGTCCTATCATTAAAATATTTTTTGGAACGACTTCATCGCGCAGCTGGTCCTGTAAAAGACTACGGCGGTATCTGTTGCGGAGTGCAATAGCTACTGCCCTCTTAGCATCACGTTGCCCAACTATATATTGATCAAGCTTTTCAACAATCTGTCTAGGTGTTAAATTAGCTTTACTATCCATATACGCAGCTCCCTTCGATTACAGCTCTTCCACAATAATATTAGTATTCGTAAACACACAAATTTCTGCTGCTATTTGCAAAGAATTCTCTGCAATTTCTCTAGCAGTTAAACTGTCACCCGAGAATCGTTTTAACGCTCTTCCAGCTGAAAGTGCATAATTCCCTCCAGAACCGATCGCCAAAATTCCATCATCCGGCTCAATAACTTCACCTGTACCTGAAACAAGCAGGATATCTGTTTTATCCATGACAATTAACATCGCCTCAAGTTTACGCAGAATATTGTCACTTCTCCATTGTTTGGCAAGTTCTACTGCAGCACGCTGCAAATTACCATTGTACTCTTCAAGCTTCGCTTCAAACATTTCAAACAAAGTAAATGCATCTGCAACTGATCCGGCGAAGCCTGCTAATACGGTACCATTAAAGATTCTTCTGACTTTTCTTGCTGTATGCTTCATGACGACAGAATTGCCTAGTGTCACCTGTCCGTCTCCAGACATGGCACATTCGCCTTTGTGGTGGACAGCGAATATTGTGGTTGCGTGAAATTCACCCATAATGATTCTCCTTCCTCATAGTCCTAAGCTCTTGGATGTGATGCATTATATACCTTCCGCAGTTGTTCTTTCGTAACATGAGTATAAATTTGCGTACTTGATATATTAGAATGTCCCAAAAGCTCTTGAACGGCTCTAAGATCAGCTCCATTATTCAGTAAATGTGTTGCAAATGAATGTCTTAACATATGTGGATGCAAATCGCCTTCGACCGCAGCCCTTTTAACTAATTCATTTAAAATATAACGGACTCCCCTAGGTGTAAGCGGTTCGCCTCGAAGATTTAAAAATACATAGCGATGTTCCTTGCCTTTAGAGGCTACTAGTTCAGCTCGAGCATTTTTTATGTAAGACGTAAGCGCATCTACGCAGAAGTCCCCCATCGGAACATAGCGGTCTTTCTTACCTTTACCATGGACCAAAACGGTACCCAATGAAAAATCGAGATCCTGTAATTGAATATTACAGCATTCACTTACACGGATACCGGTTGCATAGAGCAATTCTAAAAGTGCCAGATCTCTCGAACCAGCGGTATCATCTAGGCTGATGGCCGAAAAAAGCAAATTAATTTCCTCTTCATACATGAAACGAGGAAGCATCTGATCTTTTTTCGGTAAAGAAACGAGACCAAAAGGATTTTCAGTCACAATCTCTTCACGCATCAGGAATTTATAAAAGCTGCGCAGGCAGGATGTCTTCCTTGCCACTGATCGCTTAGAAAGGTTTCTATTGTATAGACCCGTCAAGAATAATCGGACATCAAAATATTCAACAGAAGTAAATGAGATTCCTTGCTCATTCATGAACATAAAGAATTCCTCAATATCCCGTTGATAGTTTTCGATTGTATAGTGTGAAGAGTTCTTTTCAATTTGCAGATATTCTACAAATAATTGTAAGGCTTGCTCTTTACTAACCACTAAAACACCCCGCAAAGCTTCTAAATAGTAACACAGAATTTTTTTTCAGGCAATTTTTCTTACAAATTTTTCATAAATTTCTGAATAGTTTCCAATGCACGCTCAGCATGTTGTTCATTTCGCTCTTTTTTCCCTCTGATTTTTGTCTCAAGATCTGGGAATAAACCGAAGTTCGCGTTCATAGGCTGGAAACTTTTCGAATTAGTTGACGTGATGTATCTAGCCATACTTCCCATTGCTGTTTCAGCAGGGAACACTAACGGTTCTTCTCCGGAAGCAAGTTTTGCGGCATTAATTCCAGCTACCAATCCTGATGCTGCTGACTCTACATAGCCTTCAACGCCAGTCATTTGACCAGCAAAGAACAAATCAGAACGGTTTTTAAACTGATATGTCGGCAGAAGGACTTTAGGTGAGTTAATGAACGTATTTCGATGCATAACGCCGTAACGGACGATTTCTGCTTTTTCTAATCCTGGAATAAGTTGAAGAACTTCTTTTTGCGGCCCCCACTTTAAATGTGTCTGGAATCCGACAATATTATATAAAGTACCTGCTGCATCATCTTGACGAAGCTGAATAACGGCAAATGGTCGTTTTCCTGTTTTAGGATCTTCTAGCCCAACTGGTTTTAACGGACCAAAAAGCATGGTTTTTCTTCCTCTGGCAGCCATAACTTCAATGGGCATACAACCTTCAAAGAAGATTTCCTTTTCAAATTCTTTTAGCGGCACTGTTTCAGCTGCAATAAGGGCTTCATAAAAGCGATCGAATTCCTCTTCAGTCATAGGGCAATTTAAATACGCAGCTTCCCCTTTATCATATCGTGATTTCAAATATACTTTATCGAGGTCTATGCTGTCTTTTTCGATGATTGGAGCAGCCGCATCATAAAAGTATAAATACTCTTCATCCATGATTTGTTTAAGGCTTTCTGAAAGTGCTGGACTAGTCAATGGACCTGTTGAAATAATGGTTGTTCCTTCTGGAATCTCTGTTATCTCTTCATTAATAACCGTCACATTGGGATGATTCTTTACCATATCGGTAACTTTCGCTGCAAATTCATGTCGATCAACAGCTAAGGCGCCCCCTGCTGGAACCGCGCAAGCATCTGCTGCTGTCATAATAACGGAGTCTAAATGACGCATTTCTTCTTTTAGTACTCCTACAGCATTGGTTAATGTATTCGCACGAAGTGAATTACTGCACACAAGCTCCGCAAATTTGTCGGTATGGTGGGCAGGTGTTTGTTTAACTGGACGCATTTCATAAAGCTTTACTTGAATTCCTCGTTTAGCTAGCTGCCAAGCAGCTTCACTTCCAGCTAACCCAGCTCCAATTACATTTACAGTTGTATTATTCATCTTACTAGCCTCCTTATAAAGATATGTTAAATTCTCTGACTATTCAAATTAAATTTACTATTAAAATTCATTTGCTAAGTTGTCAGCAAATAATGAGTATAAATCCTTTATAGTCTATTTGTCCACTGTTTCGCAGGATAATCCTATATTGGGCCAAGAAAAAGCATGGAAAAAGGCAAGCATTAGCTCGCCTTTAACTAAGTGGTGCCTCTTTGTAATCACATTCCACACATTGAACCTGAACACCTTTTTTCAATTTCTTTTCAACCATGGTTGATTCGCACTTTGGACAAGGTCTTGCCAGCGGCTTATCCCATGAGATGAATTCACAGCTTGGATATTGATCACATCCGTAGAAAATCCGGCGTTTCTTACTTTTTCTTTCAATAATATTTCCTTCGTGACAGGTTGGACATTTAACGCCAATTTCTTTCACGATAGCTTTAGTATTCCGACATTCAGGAAAATGACTGCAGGCCATAAACTTACCGTAACGCCCCATTTTAAAGACCATCTCATGTCCACATTCTTCACAATCCTCACCGGCAGGCTCATCTTTAATTTCAACCTTTTCCATCTCAGCTTCCGCTTTGATGAGGTTCTTTTCAAAACCTTGATAGAAGTCATCAATAACCTTAATCCACGCCAGACTCCCTGCTTCAACACTATCAAATTCCTGTTCCATCTTCGCAGTGAATGCCGCATCGAGGATTTCTGGGAAAAATTCTTTTACTAATTCAAGAACTATTTCTCCAAGCTCCGTTGGGACAAACCGTTTATTATCAAGGGACACATATCCCCTCTTTTGAATGGTATCTAGAGTTGGCGCATAGGTGGACGGTCTGCCTATACCTAATTCTTCAAGCGTTCTTACCAGTCTTGCCTCAGTATAACGTGGAGGCGGCTGAGTAAAATGCTGTTTTGGATCAACGTCCTTAGAAAAGAAGGTGTCTCCCTCTTTCACATCTGGCAGGAGATTTTCTTTTTCTTCAATTGAATCATCCGTTCCTTCAACGTATACCTTCATGAAACCAGGAAATTTGATTTTCGATCCATTTGCCCGGAAAATGATGTCGCCATTTTTCAAGTCAATGCTCATTGTATCCATAATAGCGGAGGCCATTTGACTTGATACAAAACGCTCCCAGATTAGTTTATACAATCTATACTGATCTCTGGATAAGAATTCTTTAACAGCGCTAGGTTCACGCAGGATACTTGTCGGCCGTACCGCTTCATGAGCATCTTGAGCATTCGTTTGTTTCTTCTCTTTTCGAAGCTCGGTCTGGAAGTATTCTTTGCCAAACATGTTTTCGATAAATGATTGTGCTTCAAGCTTAGCCACATCAGAAATTCGAGTAGAATCTGTTCTCATATACGTAATTAAACCAACTGTACCTTGTCCCTTACCTAAATCGATACCTTCGTATAGCTGTTGAGCTAGCATCATCGTTTTCTTAGCACGATAATTTAATTTCCGTGCAGCTTCTTGTTGCAGGGAAGAGGTTGTAAACGGTGCAGCTGGATTTCGTTTTCTTTCCTTTTTCGTTACATTTGATATTGCAAATTCATTACCTTGAATGGCTGCAACAATCTTCTTAACATCCTCTTCAGAATGTAATTCCGTTCGTTTACCGTCCAGGCTGAAGAAAGAACCCTCAAACTGTTCTGTTCCTTTTAGGAAATCCGCTTTAATGGTCCAATATTCTTCCGGTACAAATGATTGGATTTCTCTTTCGCGATCAATAATCATCCTTACCGCTACGGATTGTACACGACCTGCGCTTAATCCTTTTTTCACCTTTTTCCAGAGCAGCGGACTGATGTTATACCCAACAAGACGATCTAGCACACGCCTAGCTTGCTGAGCATCCACCAAGTTCATATTAATCGGTCTGGGTGTTTTAAACGATTCTTTAATTGCATCCTTGGTAATCTCGTTAAAGACGACGCGGCAATCGGATGTTATATCTACATTAAGACTCTGAGCAAGGTGCCAAGCAATGGCCTCCCCTTCTCTGTCGGGGTCAGCCGCGAGATATATTTTCTTAGCTTTTTTAGCAGCTGTTTTTAATTCTTTTAAAACGGGGCCTTTCCCCCGGATGGTTATATACTTAGGGTCATAATTATGTTCGACATCTACCCCCATTTGACTCTTAGGCAGATCACGTATATGTCCCATAGATGCCTTAACTTTATATTTTTTTCCTAGATATTTTTCAATTGTTTTTGCCTTTGCTGGTGACTCTACTATTACCAAAAACTCTGACATTAAAAAGTTCCTCCTCAAGAGGGAATATAAATCTCCACTATTATTAGTTATAAAAAATTGATTTGTCAATGTTTGTTTAGAACTTCTATTTTGAATTCCCCTCCGAAAACGATTACAACCTGCTACTGTTTTTTGAAGGCCTATGTTGCAAAATTTATAACAGTTTTACAATAATTACAACCTTTTTGTGTTAGAAAGCATAATAATCGTTGAAAAAGTTCACTTCTCTTCATACCCTACACTTGCTTTTTTTATTCAACTCTATTCTATTTTCTTTTTCCTAAAAAAGAGTGAATGACCATTCAAAAACAGCTGTCTATGTTTTAATCTATTCATTTCGCCGGTAGACTTGTGGCAGCGTCTTGCGTGAATATTCCCCGCTTTGACACACCTAATAATTTCGAACGTACAAAAAAGAATGCCAGTCATCCTTTAGATGACTGGCATTCCTTTATAAAGACAATGTTTGAATAGTAATCAAGTTCTTCAGCAGTCTATAGGGGAAAACATAGGAATTTCATCTATGATATCATTAGCTGTCAACACTAGTTTAGCGCCTTCCTGAATTAACCGATTGGTCCCAGTTGATAAATCATGTAATGGACTTCCTGGCACAGCAAATACTTCTCTGCCTTGTTCGAGTGCACATTGTGCGGTAATCAAGGTTCCGCTTTTTTGTCTTGCCTCGACCACTAATACACCTCGTGACAAACCGCTGATAATACGATTTCTCATCGGAAACATCCATGGTTCCGCCCTCCTTTGCGGCGGTGTTTCAGATATAAGCAATCCGTTTTTCATGATTTCACGGGCGAGGGGACTATTCCCCTTGGGATAAATATGGAAATGCCCACCACCTAACACACCGATTGTTTTCCCTTTTTCTTTTAGTGTCAAATGGTGCGCAGCCGTATCAATTCCTACTGCAACTCCGCTAATGATTAAATATTCAGCTTGGACTAGCGGCGGCAACAAGCTTTTAAGGGCTTGCAGGCCGCATGTAGACGGTTTTCGTGCCCCGACCACACCTATCCCATTCATATCCTTTAAAAAGCCTCTATTTCCCTTCATATAAAGAATCCAAGGCGGATCATAGATTTGTTTTAGTTGGTATGGATAGTCCTCATCAAAAAAGCTGAGTATTTGAATATCGTTCATAGCATACTGGTCAAGTAATTTTTGGAGATTGAGTGAATGAAGGTCGCGAAGAAAGGGATTGAGCTTATCGGAGGGAAGTATTCGAAGTTCTGCCCACTCTTTCGTGGTTTTGGTATAGAGGGTCGATAATAGGGGATCATTGGTAAGAATACTGCTGATCGTTTTCCAGCCGGCACCTCGGCACTGATGCAAATGAATTAGTTTACTTTTCATATTCAATTGTCTCACACTCCTAATTAGGATCAACCAAGAAACTATTATATAGAAGAAAAAATCGTCCCACACCTAATAAAAGGTGTAGAACGATGCAAGATGCCGATTTAATGTGTTTTACATTGATCGTATAATCCTTTTTCTTTCAAAACAGAAATCAGTGTTTCACCCATTACTGATGGAGTTTCCGCTACTTGAATTCCACATTCATTCATAACGCGGATTTTTTCGTCAGCCGTTCCTTTTCCTCCTGAAATAATGGCACCTGCATGTCCCATTCTTTTTCCTGGAGGAGCTGTACGTCCGCCGATAAAGCCGACAACAGGTTTAGTCATATTCGCCTTCACCCATTCTGCTGCTTCTTCTTCAGCCGTACCGCCGATTTCCCCAATCATAATCACTGCATAGGTTTCTGGATCTTCATTGAAAGCCTTTAGTACATCAATAAAGTTTGTTCCGTTTACTGGATCTCCACCAATACCTACTGCAGAGGTTTGGCCAAGTCCAGCTTGCGTTAATTGATGAACCGCTTCATACGTAAGTGTACCAGAACGAGAAACAACTCCCACATGACCTTTTGTATGGATGTAACCAGGCATAATCCCGATCTTACATTCATCAGCCGTAATTACACCTGGACAGTTAGGCCCGATTAGACGAGTCTTTTTGCCTTCTAAATAACGCTTAACCTTCACCATATCAAGAACAGGAATGTGTTCTGTAATACAAATAGCTAAGTCCAATTCAGCATCCGCTGCTTCCATAATTGCATCTGCTGCAAATGGTGCAGGCACGTAAATGACTGAAGCGGTTGCACCCGTTTCTTTTACAGCTTGTTCAACTGTATTAAAAACCGGAACACCCTCCACTTCTGTTCCACCTTTTCCTGGTGTTACTCCAGCAACGATTTTCGTGCCATATTCAAGCATTTGTTTTGTATGAAATAAAGCCGTTGAACCAGTGATTCCCTGAACAATGACTTTGGTATCTTTATTAATAAAAACGCCCATTTTTGGTCCCCCCTGCTATTATCCTACAAGTGCTACGATTTTTTGTGCGCCGTCTGCCATAGATTCAGCAGCGGTTAAATTTAATCCTGAATCTCTTAGAATTTGTTTTCCAAGATCAACATTTGTACCTTCAAGACGAACAACTACGGGTACTTCTAATCCAAGTTGTTTTGCAGCTTCCACAACACCTTCTGCAATAACGTCACACTTCATAATCCCGCCGAAGATATTGACGAAAATACCTTTAACGTTTTTATCGGAAAGGATAATTTTAAATGCTTCCGTTACTTTTTCAGCAGTTGCCCCGCCGCCAACATCAAGGAAGTTCGCAGGATCGCCGCTGTAATGTTTGATGATATCCATCGTTGACATAGCTAAGCCGGCACCATTTACCATGCACCCAATATTTCCAGTTAAAGAAATATAGCTTAAGTCATATTTTGATGCTTCAATTTCTTTAGGATCTTCTTCATCTAAATCACGGTAGTCCATAATATCTTTATGGCGATATAAAGCGTTATCATCAAAGTTCAACTTTGCATCAAGAGCCATTACATTACCGTCACCTGTGACAACAAGCGGATTAATTTCAGCAATCGAGCAGTCTTTTTCGACAAACGCTGTATAGAGGCTAGTCATGAATTTAACTGTTTTATTGACTAACTCTTTTGGAATATTAATATTGAATGCAAGTCTACGAGCTTGGAAACCTGTTAATCCAACGACTGGATCAATGACTTCTTTGAAAATCTTTTCAGGCGTGTTTTCAGCAACTTCTTCAATTTCTGTTCCGCCTTCTTCAGAAGCCATTAACACAACTCGTGAAGTTTCGCGGTCAAGTACAAGACCAACATAATATTCTTTTTTAATGTCGCAGCCTTCTTCAATCAGTAAGCGCTTCACTTCTTTGCCTTCTGGTCCCGTTTGATGTGTAATCAGTGTTTTACCTAGTATTTCTTCTGCATATGTACGCGCTTCATCTAGATTTTTGGCAACCTTAACGCCGCCCGCTTTACCACGGCCTCCAGCGTGAATTTGAGCCTTAACCACAACAACATCCGTTCCTAGCTCTTTAGCAGCTTCCACAGCTTCTTCCACAGTGAATGCTACTCGGCCATTTGGAACCGATACCCCATATTGTCTGAGGATCTCTTTCCCTTGATACTCATGGATATTCATCGCCCATCCTCCTTTGTTGACTTTCCGAAAATTTAAAATAATTAGATCTTTGTATTCCATTTTACAACAAATCTACCAAACGGACATTTTATAATAAAAAAACGTTCGTCTGTATTTTAGACTCGATATTATTGTAGGGCATGTGAATTAGAATGTCCACTATTACCCTTAAAATCTATAAAACTTCATATTATTTCTGGCTTATGATTAAAACTCTCTCTTATACTAATTTTCAGTTATTATTAGTTTAAACTGATTTCCTGAGCCGATATATGAAATAATCGGTAAATCTTCTCGAATTATATTTCCAATTACATTTACCTTTTCATCCGCCGCCAGGGGACGTTTGACAATCTGAAGCTCGCCGCGATATCGACCATAAAGCTCATTATCAATAGTAATACTTCCCATTCCTCGATCTATTGTATTTTCTGGGGGAAGTTTTTTTCCATCTTGCTGTGCATAACTTCTCGTTGTTTCTGAGCGTATACCATCTCGTGCTGGATCCATCCGATTTCGATGATTGAGATTTACCAGTTCGATACTCTCTTTGCTTTTGGTCGTAATTGAACAACGAAGCGGGATTTCCCCATTTTGATAGGTTATAAACTGTGATAACGTTTTAGACTGAATGGATGGATCTCCCAGTAAAATTTTATCAACTGAGCAAGATTTAAGATCCAGATACGCCAAAAACGGAGCCATGTTCCGATGATTTTCAAGAGTAGGCAGCCCTTTAAAGAGAGGGCCTCTTAATCGATCGTCTCCAGGAATAAAGGCTGTAACAAGGAACCCCCGTTCTTTCAGCCAATTATTTCGGTGAATAAACCACTCCTTATCAAGACCAGTTTCAGGGCGTGGATAATAATTGTGCCATGCTTCCACACGATTAAAATCAAGTCCGGTCTCTTGAAGCTGTTTGTATAGGTTATCATCAATCGTACTAGCATTAAGAGCAATTTTCATTTGTCTCGACAGTTGAGAAATGGTTTCCGGTTCAAACCCATAATCAAGCCGTAAGCCTGTGACTCCCCACTCATTTAAGACGGGCAGTGTTTCTACACTAAGGCCCAGATTTTTAATAGAGATGTTAGAAATGTCACAAATTAATTCCATATTGAGCTGGGCTGCTTGTTTAGCCAGCGTCTTAAGCGTGCTGACCAATATTTCAGGATTGTCTTCTGGAATATGCAAAGAAGTGAAAATGGACTTGAAACCTGCGTTTGACATTTTCTGCAGATAATCTGCCTGTTCTTTTTCACTTTGTTTCCCCAGGTAAATGGATATACCTAGCATACTTATCACCCTTTCTATTATTTCTACAATAGGAAAAAGGAAGAGTTGCCCCTTCCCCCTCATTATTTTATCGAATTAGCCATTTCTTCCTTGAAACCAAAAAGATAGGTAAAGAGAAAACCAAAGAAATAAGCGACAAGCAGCCCTATGAAGTAATAGAGATATTTTCCGTTTATTAAGGGAATCAATGAAAGCCCGGAAACACCAATACTATAGGCTCCTGTTTTGAAGAAGGCCTGAACTGCCCCTCCCATTGCTGCACCTAAACATGCGGTAAGGAATGGTCTGCCAAGCGGCAGGGTAACACCATACAACAAAGGCTCGCCAATTCCTAAAAACCCTACTGGTAACGCACCCTTGATGATATTTTTTAGTTTTTGTTTTTCGTCTTTACATAAACAGCCATAGAAGCGCCTACTTGCCCTGCACCTGCCATTGCAAGAATTGGTAACAGCACAGTGACGGAGCTGCTCTCAATTAACTCTAGATGGATAGGTGTTAATCCATGATGCAGGCCTACCATTACAAGAGGTAAGAAGGTTCCAGCTAGAACAGCACCTGCTAAGAATCCACCAGTATCAAGGATTAAGTTAATTCCACTGGTAATTCCCTCTGTTAAATACCCTCCTGCTGGTTGAATAACTAATAACGTTGTAAACCCAACAAATAATACACTGATAAGTGGTGTAAGAATGATATCAATAGCATTTGGCATAAACTTACGTACTGTACGTTCAGTCACAGCCATCAACCAAGCGGCAAAAATGACCGCAAACAGCCCTCCCCGTCCAGGTACAAGTGCTTCACCAAAGAGTTCAACAGTCGCAAGAGCCGGGTTGAAAACAAAGATTCCTGCTACCGCACCAAGGGCCGGTGTTCCGCCAAATTCTTTTGCAGTGTTCCAACCAACTAAGACTCCAAGGTAGGCAAATATACCTCCGCCCATGAACAATAGCAGCGATAACCAAGTAGCCTCGTAATCTGGGTTAGCATTTTTGAAAAAGTTAGCAGCTCCATTAATTAATCCTGAAGCAATTAAGGCAGGGATCAGCGGAATAAAGATATTCCCAATCTTTCGCAGTAAATTTTTAACAGGGGTATTATTTTTCGTTTTAATATCCTGCCTCATCTTAACTGCTAAGTCTTCGTCATCCTCTACTTCGCCTACACTTAAACCAGTTAGTTTGCTCATTTCTGATGCTACTTTTGTAACCAAACCAGGGCCGATTACGATTTGAAGTGTTTCATCTTCAATAACACCCATTACTCCATCAATTGCTTTTAATTCAGCTGCATTCACAAGACTATCATTTTTTAATTTTAGGCGCAGTCTCGTCATACAGTTGGCCACTTGGCTAATGTTTGATTTTCCCCCGACCTTTTCAAGAATTTCTTGAGCCAATCTTTCTTCTTTTCTCATCTTATTCCCCCCTATTCAGCTCTCTTGTCTTTTCTTTTAGGTTATAAAGCCTTTCTGACAAATCCATCAGCAGATTTGAGACGATCTTTCGCTTCATCATATGAACAATTTGTTAAAATCATGATAATGGCCGTCTTTACTTCTCCGTTTGCGCGTTCTAATACCTCTGCTGCTTGTTCATACTTGCATTCAGTACTATCCATTACAATTCGTTTGGCCCGTTCAATCAGCTTCTCATTAGTAGATTGAACATCAACCATTAGGTTTTTGTATACCTTACCGATTCCAGCCATTGCACTAGTAGAGATCATATTCAATACTAATTTTTGTGCAGTGCCTGCCTTTAGACGTGTGGACCCTGTTAAGATCTCACTTCCTGTTTTCACTTCAATAGGAAACTCTGCGTACTTGCTGATTTTTGCATCCTTATTACAGGAAATACTTCCTGTAGCAGCTCCAACTTTTTTGGCGTATTTCAAACCGCCGATTACATATGGCGTACGTCCGCTTGCTGCGATACCAATCACTAAATCCTTACTCGACAGCTGCATAGATGCTAAATCCTCTGCCCCAAATTCTTCAGAATCTTCTGCTCCTTCAACCGCCTTCATAATTGCATCTTGTCCTCCTGCAATCAGCCCCGTAACTAAAGTACTTGGCGTTCCAAAAGTCGGCGGACATTCTACTGCATCAAGAATACCGAGCCTGCCCGATGTTCCTGCACCAAAATAAATGATTCTGCCGCCTTGTTTTAACACTTGTATTGCTTTCTTAGCTACTTGTTCAATGTTGGGCAGTTCTTTTTTTACTGATGCTGGAACTGTGTGATCTTCTTCATTCATCACCTCAAGGATTTCAAGCGTTGTCATTTCGTCCAAATTTGCTGTTCTGCTATTTCTCTCTTCTGTTGTCAGTTTATCTAGCATTCCTTCACCTCATTAGTAATAACATTTTAAAAAATTCTGTTTTCTCTTGCATTATAAGTAATTCAAAGAAGTAATTCAATACATAATGAAATTTAAAATCATTATTTATATATCTTTACTTGAATTTTAATTTCTTAATTTACAAATTTAAAAGATACCTTTACTGTATACATGCAACAACAAAAAAGAAGAATCAATTAAACAAGCTTAATTAGAGGCTAAATTACAGTCAATAGAGGTTCAATTAAGCAAGTAAAAAGAAAGAAAAAAAGGGCATTCTATCAAGGTTTTTTGGATGAAATACAAGGAGATGAAATATGTCTTATAGTAAATCAGTTGATGATATCATTCTTAAACTACT
>NZ_AJTN02000024.1 GCF_000305495.1 Peribacillus psychrosaccharolyticus ATCC 23296
CCGTCTGTTATGTTTATTGCAGAAGACTTTTCAGCTTTAGATAGTGAAACAAAAGAATGGGAATATATCAAAATAGCTGACAGCTTTGATGAATTTCTCGAAAAAATATTCCGTTAATTCTAACGGGTGCTATAGAAAAAAAGGGTCATCAAAGTAAAATGAGTTTGGAGATACATGTTCCTGCTCGTTTTTTTGTAGAGTATTGTTATATTCATCAGTATTTGAATCTATTATTTAGAGGAAGATTTAGGGAAATCCTCTAACGAAAAATCTAATACGGGGTCTGTGTAGGGCTTGCTGGTGTCTTTATTTTTACTAACCTGTTCATTTTCACTTTGGAACTATATAGTGCTTATTTGGAAATCAGATGCGATATCTAGACTATTAATAAACAAGACTATCCTCAATTAGATGTCTTTTTTTTATACATTGAATCTTATGAACCCATCAAAAGAACATTCTAGTGAAGGAGAATTAGAAATTTATGTTAAAATAGAAGACGGTATGTGAATACGTGTACGTACGATCGAAGGTCAAGAGAAAAAGTCAAAATGCATAAGCACTTTGACCTTTTAAAGTTAAAATTGATAATACTGACGGAGTAAATACGAAAGCCATTTACAATGTGGATGGTAATGGATATTTTCCACTAACCCCTTTATAAGGGGACGGGATAAGGTTGGCTCAATCAGCTGCTGTTTAAGCAGGGTCAAGGATTCTTTTTCAATAGACTCTTCTAATTCTTCCAACTTGTTATCCATAAGATTAAAAATTTGCTCTTTGGTTATTTCCTCTTTGGTGCCTGGTTTCATCATTTCGACCAAGTCATTTGTAATAAAAGGGATGGAAATATGGTTAGCTAGTACATTTGTTTTTTCCACAAGGGATTGAGTGAGTAGGTATAAATCTAAAGGAATATTATAGAATAAAAATAGTGCGGCATAATGTTTTAATAATCCGTTTATACAATAAACTAAATCATACCTTGTTTGAACGATGTCATCTCCATAGAGACGGTCGACCAGCGAAAGAATATTTTTTTCATTAATACTTTCATAGTAATGGATCTTTTTTATGAGTTCTTCGTTACATGACTGTGCTTGTTCTTTCATAAAAATTTTTGCGAAGTCTGAATGATCTCGATATGATTTCAAGGATGCATAGAAAAATTTATATAAAAGGTCGTGATCTGTAGTATGTTTGACTATGTGGTCAATATCTGAAGATATTTGTATCATAAAATGATCAATGAGCGCTAAAATCAATTCATCCTTTGATTTGAAAGATAAATAAAAAGCGCCTTTAGAAATACGACTGTGCTCGGTTATTTGCTGTACGGATGTGGCTTCGAATCCTTGTTTAGCAAAGAGTTCGAGTGCTTTCTCCATGATTAATTCTTTTTTAATCATTTCATTCTCTCCTAGGTCATATTGTTGACAAATGACTAATTAGTCATTAGTATAAATAATTATGTTTAATAAGTCAATTTAGGGTAGGTGTAAAGGTGAGAGGTATAGTTAATTTTGTGCTGAGAAACAAACTCGCAGTTTGGCTGCTGACAATCATCATTACTGTATCTGGTATTTATTCAGGTACACAAATGAAAACGGAAACGATTCCGGAAATTTCCATTCCATACCTCATGGTAATGGGTGTATATCCTGGAGCAACTCCTGAGAAAGTGATGGAAGAAATCTCAATTCCGTTAGAAGAAGCGGTTGAAGGGCTTGACAATGTGAAAGCTGTCTATTCCAATTCCTATTCCAATATGTCCAATCTTCAAGTGGAATATGATTATGGTGTTGATATGGATGAGGCTAAACGGGCTTTAGAATCGGCTATTGACGGGGTAACTTTACCGGAAAAAGCAGAAAAACCAACCATTACAGCTATTAGTTTGAACATGATGCCAGTAGTGGCACTGAGTGTAAGCAGCTCAAAAGAGGATATTGTTGAATTAACGTCAACAGTTGAAGAAAGTTTACTTCCTAAAATCGAGAAAATCGATGGGGTTGCATCGGCTACCATTACCGGGCAGCATATAGAAGAAGTTGAACTAACGTATGACGAAGCAAAAATGGCGAAACTGGATATAACTCAAGATAAGGTAAAGGAAATGATTCAAGCAAGTGATTTAGCTGTTTCATTAGGCCTTTACGAATTTGAAGAAGGAGAACAAGCTGTTTCAGTAGACGGTAAGTTCATGACAGCTGATGAATTAAAGGGAATGCTTATTCCTGTCACACCTTCAGCTAGCAATCCAAAGCCTTTCGTGAAACTTAGCGATATTGCTAAAATCGAAGTAGTTGGGAAAGAAGAATCGGTTTCACGTACTAATGGTGAAAATGCAATTGCCATTCAAATTGTCAAAGGGCAGCAAGCAAACACTGTTGACGTAGTTAACGATGTGAAGGATTTAATCAAAGAGGAAGAGAAAAAGATTGATGGTCTTGTCGTTGATGTGACCCTTGACCAAGGGGCGCCTATCGAGAAATCTGTTTCAACGATGATTGAAAAAGCACTATTTGGCGGGCTGATTGCGGTATTAATTATCCTTTTATTCTTACGTGATATTAAATCGACGATTATCTCGATCATTTCCATTCCTGTTTCCATCTTTATTGCCTTCTTAATATTACATGGGTTGGGAATCACGTTAAATATCATGACACTGGGTGCAATTACGGTGGCCATCGGTCGTGTAATTGATGACTCGATCGTCGTTGTTGAAAATATTTACCGACGCATGCATTTAAAAGGTGAAACATTATCGGGGCGTGCACTTGTACGTGAAGCAACAATCGAAATGTTCAAACCAATTCTGTCTTCAACATTAGTAACTGTAGCGGTATTCGCACCGCTTATCTTTGTAGGAGGCATGGTAGGCGAGTTGTTCACTCCGTTCGCATTAACCATGACATTCGCACTTGTGGCTTCGTTAATTGTAGCCATAACCATTGTTCCTGCATTATCTCACTTCTTATTTAAGAAAAAATTATATGGTGAAAAGACTGAAAACAGTCATAAAGAGTCTGGTAAATTAGCTAATTGGTACAAACGTGTTCTTGGATGGACATTAAATCATAAAGTGATTACTTCAATCATTGCTGTAGTTCTATTAGCGGGCAGTATAGCGTTAACGCCACTAATCGGTTTTAGTTTCTTAGGCAGTGAAGAAGAAAAAGTAATGTACCTGACATACACACCAGAAACAGGAGAGCTTAAGGATGATACCTTGGCTAATCTCGAAGTGGTGGAAGAAAAATTACTAAAACATAAAGACATTGATATCGTTCAATTATCTCTATCAGACAGCGGTGATTCCATGGCTGCGATGATGGGCGGAGGTGGAGCCGGCGGTGCACTAATGTACCTCATCTTTGATCCGGAAATGGATAACTTCCCTGAAGTTCGTGAAGAAATTGAAGAATATGTGTTCAATATTGGCCAATCGGGCGAATGGAAGAGTCAGAACTTCTCATCTATGACGGCGGCTACAGATGAAGTCAGCTACACGTTCTACAGTGAAGATTTAGATAAACTAAATGACTCTGTTAAAACTGTAGAAAAAGTCATGAAGAAAAACGATGGCTTAAAAGATGTTACATCAAGTACAGAAGATGCATATGTTGAATATACATTCAAAGTAGAACAAGATGAATTATTGCAATATGGATTAACAACGGGTCAAATCGTAATGATGTTAAGCCCTTCTAGCACAGAGGAAGTTTTAACAACCATTGAAAAAGACGGTGACTCATTAGAAGTCATTGTTCAGCAAGAACAAGCTGAACAACCAAAATCAATTGATGATATTTTAGCTAAAAAAGTACCGACAGCAACTGGTACTGAGATGAAACTTTCTGATTTGGTTAAAGTAGAAAAAGGAACTACGTTAAATACTTTAGCGCGTAGTAAAGGTGAATACTACGCAACTGTTTCAGGAACCATCACAGATAAAGATATTTCAAAAGCAACATCTGAAGTAGATGAAGCCATTGATGAATTAGATTTACCAAAAGGCGTAGAGATTGGCGTGGCTGGTGTAGCTGCAGATATGACGGAAACATTTACACAACTTGGTTTAGCTATGATTGCAGCAATCGCAATCGTGTTCTTTATCCTTGTTGTTACCTTCCGTGAGGGTGTCGCATCATTTGCTATCCTGTTCTCCTTACCGTTTGCGGTTATTGGGTCATTTGTTGGTTTATTAATCGCAGATGAAACGATCTCAGTATCGGTTATGATGGGACTACTCATGTTAATCGGTATCGTTGTAACAAATGCCATTGTACTGGTAGACCGTATTATTCACATGGAACGTGACGGTATGAGTATGCGTGAAGCCATTCTCGAGGCTGGTGCAACCCGACTTCGTCCAATTCTAATGACTGCTATTGCAACCATTGGAGCATTAATGCCACTAGCATTTGGCTCAGGCGGCGGCGGTTTTATATCAAAAGGTCTTGGTATTACCGTAATTGGCGGACTAACAAGTTCAACGTTATTAACATTATTGATCGTACCAATCGTTTACGAAGTACTATCAAAACTGTTTAAGAAAAAACGTAATGAAATAGACGAAAACTAATAAGAGCCCTGTAAGATGGACATCATCTTGCAGGGCTTTTTCTTTTCGTTTGTCCGAACAGATATGGGTATAATTGGAAAATATACGCTAAACTAAATCTTAACCATTCTCTCTAAGGAGGAGTAATCATGTATGTAGAAATGTACCTGTATCCCGTACTAGAAGAAAACAAAGAAAAATTTCTAAAAATTAATATTGAAGCTGAACGTATTTACAAAGAATATGGGGCAATCGAAAGTGAAACATATACTGCTGCATCAACTAAGCCGGAATATGGTTGTGCAGGAATGGAATCGGCAGTTGAACTACACGAAAACGAAATCCTTATGTTAGAAATTAACCGTTATCATAATAAGGAACACCAAAGTCAGGTTTTGGAGAAAGTTGATAAGGATGTACAGATCAATCTGTTATACAATCAAATGACCAAGGTCATTGATATGAATCGAACTGTCCGAGGTGAATTCGGAAAATGACTGTTTCCATAATAGAGCGATAGATAGCTTTTTGATTTTTGTTAAGTATTTTTATTGTTGTATTAACATCTTAATAGGTAATTCGAGTATTTTAACGAGTCTGTCTTTTTAAAAATCATCAGAATTAATTTCGTCAGGAAGAAGAAATGCCTTAGATTTATGGTCATTCCTAGGTAAATCAGTTACAATAATGGATGGTTTAACGCATCGAGATTAACTGGGTTTGCTGCATTACCTGGGAAGGGGAATTTGTTTGAAAACGGCATATTTATTAAAAGGATATAATTTTTTATTTTTTGGATTACTAGCACTTTTTATTCCTTTTTTACCTGTCTATTTAGGACAGCAGGGTTTATCAACGAGTGAGATTGGTCTTATTATCGGGACTGGTGGATTTGTTACGTTGATTGCTCAGCTATTATGGGGCTTTATCAGTGATAAAACGAAAACGATTCGGATCGTCATGCTAATCCTCGTTAGCTGTACAGCTGTTTTCGGTTATTTCTTATTTAGTGTGGATAGTTTTTTATTACTCATTATTTTTGCCCTGTTTGTCTATTTCTTTTTAATGCCATTGGATCCGTTAACTGAGAGTATGAATTTTACGGTTTCAGAAACTGCCGGTATCAGCTATGGTTCAGTTCGGACTTATGGGGCATTGGGGTATGCTGTATTATCCTTAATTGCAGGTTATACAATGGATCATTTTGGAATGAGTAGTGTATCTATTTTGTTCGTAGTATTAGGTATCCTTTCATTTGGTATCATCTGGCTGATGCCAGAAGTACAAGCTTCAACTAAACCTGTAACAATAGCTGGATTAAAGCAAGTACTCACCAATAAAGAAATGCTGCTTTTCTTGGGCTTAGTCTTTATCAGCTCTGTGCCTGCCCGTATGAATGATACGTTTTTAGGCATACATATCCTTACCCTTGGCGGAGACACCTCATTAGTAGGAATGGCCTTCTTTTTATCTGCTACTAGTGAAATTGTGATTTTTGCCTTAAGCTTTTGGTGGCTGCGAAAAGGAAAAGAACTTGAAATTATTACGATTGCGACGTTTTTCTATTTTTTACGCTTTTTTGCCTCTGCATTCGTTTCAAGTCCTATCCTGCTAACACTCCTGCAAATCCTGCAGATGTTAACGTTCCCCGTATTTTATACGGCAGCGATTCAATATTTATATCAAATTATGCCAAAAGAATGGCGGGCAACAGGCCAAACCGTACTAGCCCTCTTATTCTTTGGACTATCCGGTATTATCGCATCCTATGCTGGAGGGTATTTATATAAAGGGTTTGGCGGGAATACCTTTTATTTCACGATATCGGCCATGTCTTTCCTCGGAGTGCTTTTTGGCGTATTTTTGATCATTCGTAAACATAAAGCTAGGTGAGAAACAGATTAACCTGTCGATTTTGACAGGTTTTTTTGTGTTTCAAATTATTATAGTTTAGTTCTTTTAGTAGGTTATGTTTAGAAAAAATGGTAAAAATATGTAGTATACTATTTCCAATGAACAGTTTTCTTTAAGAAAATGAAAGATATCGAGATGAATAGGAAAGGGTAAGGAGGAGAATTGAGTGAGCCCTGGTGAAAATATCTATTTTCTTCTAATTGCTATTGTAATTATGGCCGTCATTATATGTATTTTTTTTATTTTTCGAAAGCGGAGAAAATGGGCAATAGCCTTAACGAGTGTGCTTGTCATTGGGTATATTGGGTACTATATCTATTACCCTTTTTTAAAAGTCAAGACGAATGCGGAACGATATGAACAAGTTATGGACTATTTGGCAAAAAACTATCCCAATAAACAGTTCACAATTATTCCAAAACATTATGAAGAAGGATATAGGGTTGGGAATTTTACAGTTAATGATGTTGTATCACCAACAATGGGCGTTACATTACGTGTAAGTGATAAAGGACAAGTAACGCAAGATGGCACATGGCAAAAAAACGAATACCCATCACAGCAAGAACTGTGGCGAGAACTTGAATTTTTTTACGGAGAAACCTATTCGTTAGATAAAGAAATTCCGAAAATAACCAAACAAGACGAATGGGAAGATGGCGAGCTAACAGCATTTGCTTTGACTATTAATGAAATGCCTGCCATTGCTATTTATAATTATTCAAGTGGAGGGTATGGGTTTCTAGAATTACAAGAAGGTGAGCGTGAGGGTTACGTTTCTATTGAAATAGATGGTTATGTATTTATTTATATTGATAAAAGTTATCCAGGGGAAACAGTTACGATTCAATTGAAAAATGGTGAAGAATACTCGTTGAATGCAGATGAATATAAAGGACAATTAATTGTTGAAAAATAAATAATGATTAAATTTAATGAGACCCCACATAAAGGAAACATGAAGAGTATCTCATTGTATCTGATCTTTGTAGAAAGGGAGGATATTTATGGTGAATCAATTATTGAAAGAAATTCCTTTGTTAATAGATTATAAAGAGTTGAGGAGGATCAAGAAAGGTGTTTCTGCAGATGAAAAATACTTCGTTTCTTTACATGATCCAGAGTCAAAATATTTGGTGAGGTTTTTTCCAATCAATCAATATAAAGATAGAGAAAAGGAATTTACACTATTAAAAGCAATTGAGGCTTATGAAACGAAAGCAATAAAAGCGATTGAAATTGGGAAAACCAATGGTTACGGCTATCTAATTACCACTTTTATTGAAGGAAATGACGTTGAACAAGAGTTAGGTATTTTAACAGAAAACGAGCAGTATCAACTAGGCTTTCAATCAGGGGAAGAGCTTTTGCACTTACATAGCATACAGGCACCTTCAAATATGGGATCATGGTATGATCGAAAGAGTTTGAAGCATAAAAAATATGTAGAAGCTTATAAAGCAGGTCCAATTAAAATCGACCAGGATGAAAAAATTTTACTTTTTATAGAGGATCATCTTTCACTAATGGTAGATCGCCCTAACTTATTTCAACATGATGATTATCATCCAGGTAATTTAATTGCTAAGGCAGGTGAATTCAAAGGAATCATTGATTTTGGAAGCTATGATTGGGGTGATCCGATTCATGAGTTTTTGAAAATAGGAATATTCACACGAAATGTTAGTGTGCCCTTTTCAATTGGGCAAATAAAAGGTTATTTTAATGGTGAAGAGCCAAACGAAGAATTTTGGACTTTGTATAGCTTATATTTAGCCATGTGTGTATTTTCGACTGTTGTCTGGACGTTAAAGGTAGTACCAAAAGATATGGATAATATGCTAAATAAAATTAGAATCATCCTAGAAGATCATGAGTATTTTACTAATGTAAAACCGCGTTGGTATAAATAAGGGCAAGTTAGTATGTGAACGCTAGCGAATCATTTGAAAAAGTCTAGGGTGAAAATGATTTTTATAAGGTGTTACAATAGGACAGCCCGTTAAATTAAAAGGTAAGGATGATTAGATGTCAGCAATTAAAATTCAGAAACCTAAAATTACAGATGAACTTACACCTACGAACACTCTTGATATGGAAGAAACGTATTTTAACCTCTTTGAAATATCAAATTGTTCCGTTATAGGCGAAGAGGTCCATCGTATTCGTTTTGAGCAGGTTGTATTTAAAAATGTTCGTTTTATCGATGTGAATTTTAAAAATATCGAATTAACTGATGTCATTTTTGAAAAGTGTGATTTATCCAATGCGAACTTTAGTGATGCGATTATTCATCGTGTAGAGTTCCGTGATTCAAAGACATTAGGGATGAATTTATCAGATGCGACCATTCATAATACGTTGTTTGAAGAGTGTCATGCGAACTTAACATCATTCGGATATAGTAAAATGAAACAGGTGCAGTTTAAGAATTGCTCAATCCGGAATGCTGATTTTTATGAATCAAACTTTACTAAAGTAGCGTTTGATGATTGTGACTTAAATGAAACGAGTTTTAGCGGAACATCACTTAAAGGAATCGACCTTAGAACGTGTATGTTTAGTCAACTGATGGTTGATGTTGAAAATCTCCGTGGATGTATTGTAACCCCCGATCAAGCAATCGGTTTTGCTGGATTATTAGGATTGGTTGTTGAATAACCAAAATATAGAGCCTTCTTTTAGGAAGAGTCTCAGTTAGTAGACAAAAGAGGTACAGAATGGTTTCATTCCGTACCTCTTTTGAATTTTTATCGTTGCAGGTCATGGCGTCTAACAGGCGTACTGTTTTGTTGTTTCCTTTCAAATCGCCGGATATTACTTGCAGATTAAATTTAGACAGACCGTTGATTGGAGTGTTGGCGTAAAGACTCCTGCGGGAATAGCGGAACAGGTGAGACCCCACAGGAGCGTAAGCGACGAGGAGGCTCACCGTCCGCCCGCGGAAAGCGAAGCGCCTGGAACGGAAATCAACAGCCCCATTTTAAAAACTTAAAAAAGAAGACTGTAGAAAAACTTGATTTTCATCGAGTTTATCTACAGTCTGAGGCCCTTCTATTGGGAAGGGTCTTTTTTTATAGAGAATAACTGGTATAATTTAGTTAAAAAGTATAGAAGTGGAGATTTAAAAATGTCGATAACCACGATTGAAAAAGCCGTACTCAGTGATGCGGAATGTTTAACAGTGCTTATGAAAAAAACATTTGATGAAGAAGCGAGAAGATGGCTTCCAATAGATCAATCAATCTATGATTATAATATTCAACCACCCAACTATGATTCCATTGAAATGACCAAATATAGTATTAGAGAATTAGAGTATTATAAGGTTATGTACAGTGGAGAGGTGGTAGGAGGCGTCATCCTTACCCCGGCAGGAAAAAGGTTTGGCAGAATCGACCGTATTTTTGTTGATCCCGATTATCAAGGCAAGGGAATTGGTTCGAAGGTTATCGCATTAATTGAAAAACTCTACCCAAGCATAATAAATTGGGATCTCGAAACGTCAAGTAAGCAAATTAACAACCATTTTTTTTATGAAAAAAATGGTTATCATACTACGTTTAAAACAGAGGATGAGTATTGCTATCAAAAACAGATTAATCCCTCGATATCCTTTGAAAATCTAGTTGAACAGAAAGACCTTTCCAAAACACAGTATGAAGAGTGCAATATGGCTGAAAGTGATTTTTATAGTGTGAATCTAGAAGACAGTTCGATTAGTAATAGTACGCTTAGAAATAGTCGCATAAATAATTGTAACCTTAGTTATTCGAAGTTCCAGAATATTAATTTCAGCCATACGCTTATCGCCGATCTTAATCTATCACATAGTCACTTTTCACTTGTCACATTAGGGGGTGTTACGTTCAGTGATACAAATCTTGGGTATGAAAACGAACCGGTGTTAGTGGAACGATGTAATCTTACCGGCAGTACATTGATTGATAGTAATCTCACGGATGTTCATATCGTGAACTGTGAACTATCCGGAATGAAAATTAATGACATACCGATTGAAGACCTTCTTAAAGCTTATGAACAGGTGAAAGTACTTAAATAAGGAGGGGGAAATTTGAAGAAATTTATTTGTTGGCTGCTGCCACTGATGATAGTAGTTGTGTCATGCAGCAATAATGAAGGGGCTAGTAAGGATTGGAAGAATGGTTTTGTCCTTTACCATGGCTATAACTATATTGTGTCAGAGGATCAATTAAAAGAAAGTGAATTGGATAAAAAAGTAGGGGAAATTCAAAAATTCTCAGATAACGAGATGAATGCCCCAAACGGTACAATCTTTTCAAATGAATTCAAAAAAGGAACGCCACTTTACTCTATTAAACACCTTGATAAAGAGACATCACTTGCTGTGAAAAGCGATGATGGCTTTATAAAAATTACGAGTAATGGGAAATACGGTGAATAAATTCTACCAGAGAATTCCACGTGATCCGATGACTCGAGAAAATAAGGAAGCATCTCTTCCCATTTTGGTCCGTGGGTTGATCTTTGGACGTACACAATTTAGAAATTGTTGATCGCATTGCCTGGTAGGGCCGAATCGTTCATAACATTTATCATGTAACATACAACAGGAGTCGACTGCATTAGTAGGTGCACCAGGACCTGAACAGCCGGGGCCGCACCATCTATACCCAGGTACACAAAACCCTTGATTTGATCTTCTAGAATAGTTCATTTATCCACCTTCTTTCCTGTTTACGGACTTGCTACAGTAAGGTATGTACGCATCGCCTTATTTGTACGGGCTAGTGACTAATGAGACATTAAAAAATGTTGGAGGGTAGTATGAAAACATTCATATATATGGTTAGGCATGGTTATTCACTCATTGAAGGAAACGAGCGAAGAAGAGCGTTAACTGAAAAGGGGGCGGCAGATGCCAAAGTGATAGCTGATTTATTGCATGGGGAATCATTTGCAGCTGTTATTTCAAGTCCATATGAACGGTCCATTCTTACCGTGCAGCAGATAGCTCAACAACTAGGAAAAGAAGTTATCATAGTTCAGGACCTTAAAGAGAGAGTATTTAGTAAGGAAGACGGGCGAATATCAGATAAAGAATTATTCCCTTTATTGAACAGGTCATTCTCTGAACCAACTTTTGCATTAAAGGGTGGAGAATCAAACGCCGACTGTCAGAAACGAGCTGTAAAGTTCTTAAAAGAGGTATTAAACACGTATCAAGGACAGAAAGTGGTAATAGGTACTCACGGATGTGTGATGACATTAATCATGAGGAATTATGCCAGTAAATACGATTTGAATTTTTTACTGCAGCTATCCAAACCAGATCTATATGTAATGGAATTTAGCGGGCAGGAATTGGTGATGGTTAATAGAGTATGGGGAGTTTCATAGGCTGTCGAAAATGTATTCATGAGGAACCAACAGGCACAGATTACAAATTGAGCAAACCCGGCTTTTTAAGACGCTAGTAAATGAATGGTTAGATAGAGTAGTTTTTCATTCTTTAATTCATATCATAAAAAAACCTAACACTTAGGATAGTTAAATAATCCGTGTGTCAGGCTGATGGGGATCAGTTAGAAGCTTGAATAATGAGCTTCATGGCATGTATTTGTCCGATATGATTTGTTTCATGTAAAATCACAAAGCTAATGAAATCCGCGACTGTTTCCATGCCCATGAAAGGGGTATCCACTTTATCATTATATTTCTCTTCTGGAATGGCAAGCAGACGATCAAGCTGTTCCTGTAACTGTCTTTTTAATGTTTCAGTTGACGGAACACCTTCTGACCAGTCGGACGGTTTAGAACCATATCCGAATAGTTGTCCATAGTTATCAGGCAAGCTGCTGTTATTGGTGGAGTCCAATAAAAATTTTTCTGAAGCACTAAGTACATGACCAAGATGCCAATGGATTGTATTATTGAATCCAATAGGCTGAATATCCATGAACTCTGGAGATAATCCATCAATTTCTTTTAATAAATTGCCCCGTGTCACGTTAATTTGATTTTTTATGTAACTCATTTTCTATTCCTCCACATCATGTAAAAAAGTTATTCTATTAAAGTATAACAAGGTATTTGGGCTACTCCAAGTTTAATCTCTTATCTACAATTATGTTTTCTACGATAACAATTTTTGTTCGGGAGTAACTAAAATGGAACTCAGCAGAATATTCCCTGACAAGCTAGAATACACAGGAAAGAAGGATTTATATGCCATATTGTCAAGTCCGTCAAGCTAACATCTATTATGAGGATTTAGGGGAAGGGACACCGATTATAATGATACATGGGTATACGCCTGATCATCGATTAATGAGCGGGTGTATGGAACCTATCTTTACTAAGAGAGAAGGATGGCGACGAATTTATCTTGACCTGCCTGGAATGGGGTTAACTAAAGAATATAAACAAATTAGCAGTTCGGATGAGATGTTAAATGCTGTGTTAGAATTTATTCAAGTTGTCCTACCTAACCAAGATTATGTACTAGCAGGGGAATCTTATGGGGCCTACCTATCGAGAGGGTTAATTGAAAAGAAACCTGAACAAATACTTGGTGCAGCATATATATGTCCAGTTATTGTTCCCCTTCCAAAAGATAGAGAAGTTGAACAGCATACGATTTTGAGAACAGATGAAAATTTTCTTGAAACACTAACAAAAGAAGAAACAGCTGCTTTTAGAAACAATAACATTATATTGAATGAGTACACCTGGTCGAGATACAACAAAGAAATTTTAAGTGGTTGTAAAATTGGAGATGAAAATTTTCTAAATAAGGTAAAGAATGAATATGGATTTTCTTTTAAAATTGACCAAGCTGATTTCAATAAACCTAGTCTATTCCTATTAGGAAAACAAGACTCTTCGGTTGGTTATAAAGATGCTCTTACCTTAGTGAATAGGTATCCACGAGGAACATTCGCAGTATTGGATACAGCAGGTCACAATTTACAAATTGAGCAGCCCGAGCTTTTTACCACGCTAGTAATTGAATGGTTAGATCGAGTAGAAGCGTTTTATTCTTGAAGTAATTGATAGACGATTTTCGAGTCTTTTTTAGATAGAACAGTATTTTTATTGAGTCTATTGATCCTAACCTTAATCCTATTGTCCGGGGTCATATTCTTCATTAATTATAAAATCAGGATACGTGCTCTTATCAGACGAAGCAACCCATCTCACATTTTTGAAGATTCTCAATACAGGATCAACTTTGTCCATCTGTTATCTCTTGTAAGACTCATAATAAGTTTCTGATTCAGTATATTTTTGAACGCTTAGTTTGATGGTACGCTCAATTTTAATGCGTTCTCCTTTGATAAAAGGACTACAACTGACAAGTAAAATGATGCATATGAAGATAAGGTTTTTCTTCATAGGGTCTCCATACATATCTAGTATATTGTAAAACAATAGGTAAAGATAGATGATGAAATGAGGGTTGCTAGGAATGAATTGTAGGAAAGCGAATATGGCTGATAAAGAATGTATTGCGAAAGTACATGTAGATAGCTGGAGAACAACTTATAAAGGGATAATGCCGGATGCTTTTTTAGCTAATTTATCGTATGAGCAATTTACAGCCATCTGGGAAAAAAATCTTAATATAGAAGATAATTTTGTTATCGCAGTTGAAAATGAAGAAGGTAAAATTGTTGGATTTGCAGATTCATGGAAAAGAGCATCAAATACTGAGGAAAATGCTATTGATTTGACCTCCATTTATTTACTGGAAACATATCAAGGAAAAGGCCTAGGAAAACTACTTTTAAAGGAGTTATTTACTCATTATAAGAACCAAGGCTATACCAAAGTATTTGTAGAGGTACTTGAGGATAATAAGACACGTTATTTTTATGAATATTACGGTGCGGAATTTGTGAAAACGGTTCAGATTAAAATTGGCGGTAAAATAGTAAATGAATCAATCTATGCATGGCGATCTGTTGATCGGACATATGAAAAATTAATTAGTACTAAAGAATAAAAAATGTAACAGAAGTTAATATGGTAAAATAAGGTCATCGACATAAGGAGGGGTAAACATGTTAGGAATATCCGTAAAAAAGTAGACTCTGATATCGTTATACGATGGCAGTTAACAAAGGTAATCATTCCGATATCTTCTATTCTATCCATTACCACCGATGATACGTATGGTGGTAACGAAAAACAGGCAATAAGAATAGGGTTGCCTTATGGCACTACAGATCGAGTAGTTATCATTACAAACGAAAACACCTATGTTTTATTTACTACAAACTACATAGCCATACAAGAAAAGCTAAACACTTATTTGTCTTTACAACGATAAATGACATAGAGTATTTATGGGTAGAGCAAACTGAAATGATAATAGGGAGAAATGGACATGAATTACTTATATTTAATGGTCGTTTCTTTATATGCTTTATTTATTGGTTTCAAGTTTATAAAACCTCAAATAAGTGAAATTTGGTTCCGTACATTTATCATATTTCTTGGATTAAGTATAATCTTCTTCTTTCATATTGATTTATTCACCGTATCAGGAAATGGTAATCTGGGTATAGCCGTACTAGTATTCCTGATTCCCATTTTTCTATTTTGGCTTGGAATTTTTTCTAAGAGAGTTATAAAGGATTTCAACAGGAATCCTCTTCAACCATTAAAAAACATCTACTTAACGGTTCTTTATTGTTTATAGTAGGGATCGTGTTACAATTTTATTTCGTGTCAAGTAGTTTAAAAAAGTTAGTGAACCATGAATATAATCCAATTGAAGAATGATATAGAGGAAGTATGATTAATCAATATACGAATACACTGTTTTTTAATGGAAGTACATATGGAATTGTTGTGTCGGGCATGTTGGTTGTTACATTGTTGATACTAAGGTATAAAAAATTGGCTTAACCATCAATATATAAAGTTTGGTACTCTATTTCCATAATGTAATGTTACTAGACAGAGTAATGGAAGTGAGGCGATTAAACATGGTTGGCGGCGACATCATTTTTCTAATTGTTATGGTAATTCTTATTGCATGTGTTATTTTATTCATTTGGTATTTAATGAAACGGAAGAAACAGTTAAACCGAATTGAAGAAAAATTAGACCAAGCAGCAGAACTGATTCAAAATAGTAAAACAAATAGATAGTTTATTACAAGGAGCATATTGATCATACTCCTTTTAGTATGTTTACAAAAGAGGTGCAGATTAATTTCATTCCAACCTCTTTTGCATGTCAAAAACATTTCATGGAAGGTTGGCCTGCTAATTAAGGAAGCAAATTGACTTTAATAGGCATACTGTTTTGTTAGTTCTTCTTTGCATAGTATCCGCTCTTTGGATGACTTCTGTTCTCCTGTATTTGTTCTAAAAATGACGTGTTTACATTCAGGCATCGTATTTTACTTGCAGTTTAAATTTAGAGTGAAAGTTGATAGGAGTAGAAGGCGTGAAGACTCCTGCGGGAACAGCGGGACAGGTGAGACCCCGCAGGAGCGTTAGCGACGAGGAGGCTCACCGCCCGCCCGCGGAAAGCGAAACGCCTGGAACGGAAATCAACATCCCCACTTTAAAAACTAAAAACAGAAGACTGTTTACAAAAAGGAGCATCTTGAAGATGCTCCTTTTTGTGTAGAAAAAATACTATACAATTAATAATGTTATTGTAAAAATATTGTTATAACTATATAATTTTCTAGTATCATAGAAATGTACTGAATAGGAGAAAATATGAAAAAAATATGGTCGGTTTTACTTTCACTTACGCTATTGATTAGCTTATTCCCGTCACTAACATCAGCAGCGCAAAGCAAGAATTTCGAACAAGAATTTACTCAATACTTAAGAGAAGCATCTGACATCAGAGGTTTTAACGTAACAAAGGACAATATTGAAGAGACTCTTTCTTATTATGGTGAGAGTATCGAAGATTTTCAATCTATTAAAGAACTGAAGCTGGAATTAGGTGTAGTAATTAAAGCAGATTTAAGTAACCTAGGTTTCATTTATAAAGAATATAGTCTTACTCAAGATGGTCTAATCCAATTATTAAAGGATAATGGTGAAGAACTTACTGATTATATTTTCGTCGATGACCTTGAGGAAGCTGTTTATTTTTATGCAGAAGAGACAATTGAGCGTGATCCAAACTTTGACAAAGATTTAGTTAATTATCTAGTCGAAGTAAGCAAAAAAAGAGGGTTTGAAGTTACTGAGAAATCGTTCTCCGCTTTATTAGCGTCTTATGAAATTAGCTTAGAAGACTTTGCATCTGTCAAGGAGCTAAATGAGTTCATGGGTGAAGTTATAAAGGCTGATTTAAGCAACTTGTCCTATTTTAACGAGAACTTTGGGCTGGATAAACAAGCGTTGCTTCAATTGCTGCAAGATAATGGCGAAGATATTAACGATTACATCTACATAGATGATCTTGAAGAAACGGTTTGGGTTTTGGATGGTGGAGATTTTGAAGGGGATATTGCTGAAGACTTACTTCCTATATTCGAGCAGGAGCTTGGTCTAACGAATGAAGAACTAGAGCGAATCGAGGATCATTTATTATCCTTAGAAGAACGTTTTTCCGATCCAGCAACTATCGAACGACTAGAAAGTTTGGCTGATCGCATGATGGCTTTCGAAGAATTTGAAGTAGCAACTGAGCTAACTG
>NZ_AJTN02000023.1 GCF_000305495.1 Peribacillus psychrosaccharolyticus ATCC 23296
TCGGCCAATGCTTGAGATCAAGCGCAAAGAACCGACAGAGGTAGAACGAGCAATCGGCAGACATGTTGCGTCCCTTGTCCCAGATTATTCAGTAATCCAAGTTGGAGTCGGCAGTGTTTCTGACAGTATCCTTCAAGCTCTTCAAGGGAAAAAGGGGCTCGGTATTCATTCAGGATCGATTACCGATCCAGTCATTGAGTTAATTGAAAAAGGTGTCATTACCAATGAAGCAAAGGAAATTAACCGCCATATCACGGTGTGTGCGACACTGACAGGTACAGAGGAATTGTACCGTTATGCGAATCGAAATCGTGCTTTTGAGCTCCATCCAAGTGAATATACCCACAACCCAGCGGTGATTTCAAAATTGAGTCGCTTTCATAGCATCAATTCTGCTCTTGAAGTTGATCTATTTGGTCAGGTAAACGCTGAGCAGGTTGGAAAGTATCCCGTGGCAGGCGTGGGCGGACAAATGGATTTTATCCATGGTGCCCGTTTATCAAAGGGAGGAAAGGCCATAATTGCTCTCCCGTCCACAGCTAAGAATGGGACTGAATCACGCATTAAGGCGGAAATACCCTTTGTCACTTCGTTAAAGTCCGAAATTGATTATATCGTAACGGAGTATGGGGCAGCAGAACTATTCGGCAAGTCGCTAAAAGAGCGTGCACAAGCATTACTATCGATTGCGCATCCCGATTTTCGCGAACAATTGAGGGTGAGTATAGAGCAGCTTGGATAGTCATGAATGAGAGTAGTAGATGAGAGCTTTTAATCCAATGCTTTATCCCAAATCTCGTTATGCAGTTTAATTCTCTCGAATGAACGCAAAGAGCAGATAGTCATTAAAATGAAAGCCAATCTCGTTTACGTATAAGGAAAAATCTCGAGATCGTTGGCATGTTTAATTGAAAGAATGAATAGGAAAGAAGCTGATCATGATGTTCAAAACAGCCGTCACCGAGTTGCTAGCCATTGAGTATCCGATTATTCAAGGCGGTCTGCAGGGACTAGGGATTGAGCCTCTTGTTTCAGCTGTTTCAGAAGCAGGAGGTCTAGGTCTGCTAACAGCTGGGTCGTATGCATCGACTAAAGAATTCTATCAAGATATTGAAATGGTGCGAAAAAAGACAACGAAACCATTTGGCGTGAATTTGGCACTTGGAATCCGCCGGCCGATGGATGAATTTGTCGAAGCGGTGGTCAACGCGGAAGTCGGCATTGTGTTTACTTCAGGTTATTCACCCGTTCAATATATGGAACAATTTAAACAGGCTGGCATAACTGTCGTTCATGTGGTACCTTCTGTGAAATTTGCTAAGAAAGCGGAGGAATTAGGCTGTGATGCCGTAGTTATTGTCGGCTTTGAATGCGGCGGACATCCAGGATTAGATGATGTTTCTACCCTAAGTCTTGTCCCGCAGGTTGTCGAAGCTGTGAAGATCCCGGTTATTGCGGCTGGAGGATTAACGGATGGGAAAGGTCTTGTGACAGCACTGGCGCTCGGAGCTGGTGCCGTGCAAATGGGAACACGCTTTGTCATGACAAAGGAATGTCCGCTCCCAGAAGCTATTAAAACAAAACTGCTTCGTGCTGGAACAAGTGACACCGTTATTATTAAACGCTCAATCAATAAGCCAAATCGAGTTTATAACAATGCCGCAGCTAAGAGTGTGCTTGAACTCGAGCGAAAAGGGGCAGGCATTAACGAATTGATGCCCTATATTGGGGGTGAGGCCTATCAAAAGATGCTTAGCACTGGAAATTCGGAAATTGGTATTCTCTCAATTGGACAAGCCATCGGACGGATAAACAGCTGCGAAAGTGTTCAAGATGTCATCACTTCAATCATGGAAGAATCTTGTGAGGTGTTACGTCAGCTTAATGGCTATTTAGATAGGTAAGATAAATAGGAAGGAGAGAAACCGATGGCACACTATTATGAAGATTTTTCAATCGGTGATGAATTTACAAGTCCAGGCCGGACGGTCACTGAGTCCGATGTAAGTGTTTTTGCGGGATTGTCCGGGGATTATAATCCACTGCACACTGATGAAGAATTTGCTAAGGAAACGATTTTCGGAACACGTATCGCCCACGGACTGCTCGGATTGTCTATGGTTAGCGGTCTCGTTATGCGCTTAGGGGTATTTGATGGGACGGTCATTGCTTTTTTAGGACTTGATTGGAAGTTCATAGGTCCCTTGTTTATTGGAGACACGATTCATTTTGAAATGAAAATTATCGAAAAACGCGAAACTTCGAAAGCAGATCGAGGAATTATAGTGCGTGAAGTGTTACTTTTTAATCAAAAAAATGAAGTAGTTCAAAAGGGAACGATGACAATCATGATGAAACGAAAATCTGAGAAGCTAGTTGAATAGAAATCTGAGAGGAGTCTAAATATGAATGTAAAAAATCGAGTGATGCTCATTACTGGGTCAGGCAGTGGAATTGGGGAAGGAATTGCAGAAGAGCTGGCAGCAAACGGTGCAATCGTTATGATTAACGACATCGATGGAGAAAAAGCGGAAAAAGGTGCACAGGCTTTACGAGAAAAGGGTTATCAAGCGGACGGACTACAAGCAGACATTACGAATTCAGAGCAGGTAGAGAGTATGGTAGCCAAAATTATCGAGAAATATGGCCGTATTGATGGATTAATCAATAATACAGGTGTGGTCCGAGATAATTTAATTCTAAAGATGCCTGAAGAGGATTTTGATTTCGTTCTTACTATTAATCTAAAGGGAGCCTGGATCTGTTCAAAAGCAGTCCTGGGACATATGAAGAAGCAGGAGTATGGGCGGATTGTTAATATTTCTTCCCGCGCCTGGCTAGGACAAGTCGGACAATCTAATTATTCTGCTTCAAAAGGGGGGTTAGTCAGCTTGACCCGAGCGCTGGCACTGGAATTTGCCAAGTTTAATGTGACGGTGAATTGTATTGCACCTGGGTTGATTGATACACCGCTGGTACGCAATTTACGGAAAGATGTCCAGGAACGACTAATCCAAGCACAGCCTACCCCAATGATTGGACAACCAAAGGATATTGCCAACACAGCCTTGTTTTTTGTTTCTGAAGAAGCGCGGTACATAACGGGACAGATCCTTCATGTTGATGGCGGAAAAAGCCTAGGAGCAAGAAACATATAGGAGTCAATTATTACTAAACAGGAGGGAGTTGTGAAGAATGCAGCCATTAGACGGAGTGAAAGTGCTGGATTTATCACGAACACTAGCGGGTCCTTTTTGTACGATGATGCTAGGTGATATGGGGGCAGATGTAATCAAAGTGGAACAACCTGGAAGCGGGGATGAATCGAGACGGTTTACCCCTCCCTCCTGGAATGATGAGAGTTGTTATTATCTTTCCTCTAATCGAAATAAGCGCAGCATCACTGTTGATCTAAAAAGTACAGAAGGCAAAGCAATCATTATGAAATTAGTTCAAGATGCTGATATTTTAGTAGAAAACTTTCGAACAGGCACAATGGAGAAACTTGGTCTTGGTTATGAGGAGTTAAAGGAAGTGAATCCACGTTTAATTTTTTGCTCGATCTCAGGATTTGGGAGAACAGGACCGGAAAAAAATCGTGCGGGATATGATTTATTGCTGCAGGGATTTGGCGGATTGATGAGCATTACGGGTGAAGAGGGCGGACCTCCTGTTAAAGCAGGCATGTCCATCGTTGATTTAACCACTGGATTGTTCGCTGTATACGGAATTATGAATGGGTTATTCGCTGCACAGAAAACTGGAAAAGGTCAATTTATTGATGTCAGCTTGCTGGATGGTCAAATTACTTTGCTGAATCATATGGCAACCGGTTATATGGCAACAGGGAAACCTGCGGGGAAAATGGGTTCTGCTCACCCATCACTTGTTCCGTATCAGGCCTTTCGAGCTAAAGATATGGATATTATCTTAGCTGTAGCCAATGACGGTTTATGGAAAAAATGCTGTATGGCTTTAGAATGGCATGATTTACTAGCTGATGTTCGCTTTGAGAAAAACGTTGATCGAGTTGCCCATCGAGTAGAATTGGTCAAGCTGATTTCAGATAAACTTATCTTTTGGGAAAGTAAGGACTTATTTGAGATTTTAGACAGTCATGGGGTTCCCTGTGGTCCGATTCACACGATTGATCAAATCCTCAACCATCCACACACAAAGGCTAGAGAAATGATGCTTCCAATCCAACATCCAACCATTGAGAATCTTCAGGTACCCGGCTTTCCCGTGAAAATGGGTGATACGCCCCAAAGCGTCCGGTATTACCCGCCGCTTCTCGGTGAACATACGGATGATGTACTAAGTGAGCTAGGCTATTCAACGGAAGACATTCAACAGTTGAAAAACAAGCAGATCATCTGATTTTCTCCTGTGTATTTTACACTATAAAAGAGGCGGTGGTTATATGGCAAAAGCTAAAGGAAAAAAACCTGGATAGTGGTCTTTGTTTCTTGTTTTCTTGGGTTAATGGTTGATGGAATGGATTTGCAGATGTTGTCTTTAACAATGCCCGCTTTAATGGATGAATTCAATATCACCAAAACGGCAGCCGGAGTCATTAGTACGTGGTCTTTAATGGGCATGGCGCTAGGTGGAATCATGGGAGGGTGGCTGTCAGATCGTTACGGGAGAGTAAAGATGGCCGCTTGGATGATGGTTCTCTTTTCTATCGGAACCGCCGCATTAGGATTTGCCCAAACCTATGAACAATTTATTGTCATCCGCTTTATTTCAGCGGTTGGTATTGGGGCAGAATATAGTATCTGTACAATGTTAATGGCTGAGTATGTTCCAACCAAAAAACGGACGACGATTCTTGGGACATTGCAAGCTGCATATTCGGTTGGCTATTTAATTGCAGCGTTACTTGCAGGAGCGATTCTGCCGGTTTATGGCTGGAGACCGTTATATTTTATTGCTGTTGTACCGGTCATTCTTGCCTTATATATACGATATAATCTCCCAGAGCCTGAGGGCTGGAGAGAAGAAGTGAAAAAACGAAAAGCAGCTAAAGTGAATAAAAATGAATGGGCGACACTATTTACCAATCCAAAAACAAGAAATATCTTTCTATTCTGGATTCTAACCTCAACATTTCTCCAATTTGGATATTACGGCTTGGGCAGCTGGCTGCCTACATACCTTGTCAGTGAATTAGGATTTGCCTTTACGAAAATGACTGGTTATTTAATTGGTACCTATTCAGCCATGATTTTAGGGAAAATTATAACTGGTTGGCTGGCCGATAAATTTGGACGTAAAACCATGTATATTATCGGTGGTTTGTCGACAGGGTTATGTCTGCCAATTGTATACCTGTACAATACACCAGGCAATATTATTGCGCTTCTAACCATCCTCGGATTTCTATATGGAATGCCATATGCCGTTAATTCTACGTATATGAGTGAAAGCTTTCCTACAAACATCCGCGGGACGGCTGTAGGCGGGGCGTATAATATCGGCCGAATAGGAGCAGCAATGGCGCCGATGATTATCGGGGTGATTGCGGAATCAAAATCCATTGGCTTCGGTTTGGCATCACTCGGAATTGCCTATGCACTTGCAGGGATTATTCCAGCCATATTTATTAAAGAAAAAATGTATGATCCCTTTACAAATGCAGCGAACAATCAGAAACCGACTGAAATGACATCGACCAATTATACAGCTTGATCTAGACTGCCCTAAAAGATTCATAGGATGAACCTTTTAGGGCAGCTTTTTTATCTGAGGTGTAGCAGGAAAATCCCCTTTGTTCATGCCGCATAAGTCAAACAAAGCTGGAATCTCCTTAACATTATACCCCACCTGGTATATTTGACGTGTTAAAAGGGGCCAGACGGGAATACGGCCCTCTCAGACGGGAATAGTTGCATGTGAGACGGGAATAAGTTGGTCCGAGACGGGAATAACCTCAACTCAGACGGGAATAAAATGGATTTATAAAGAAAACGGGTGAAAATACCCCCCCGATTTGAAGTGACCCCTAAAAGTTAAAGTTTTATATTACGCAGCTAATTGGTCTGAGGTGGATGGAATCGGTCACCAGAGTATGAATCAGGCCTTTAATTGAAGATGAGTTGAAAGAAAGCTAGGAAAAAAACAAATTTAAGCGGATGAATTACGGCCTTCTTTCTGATAGTATGAAGGTGACAAGTACGAACCAAAAGGAGAACATTACAACATGACTGGAATCGCAATCATCTTAGTGCTTGCAGCTTTAACCGGGTTCTTTTTTGGGTTATTAGGAATTATCAAAGGAAATGTTAAATTATTAAAATTAAAGAATAAAAGCAAAGCGGGGCTATGCTGCCAAGTGAGACGACTACCTCTCCTGCAGTGAAACAGGAAGTAAATCAAAGTGAAAAGGAGACAGTCAAAGAAAAGACGGAGTCTCCAAAGATAGAAAAGGTAGAAAAAAAGGTTGAAAAGGTAATGGATAAAGAAGAAATTGGAATCGAAACAGATGAATCTGCTAAACTTGAAGTTCACTTTGTAGATGTCCAAGGTGCTGCCCAGATTATCATCACACCTGCCGGCAAGGTAATGGTCATTGATGGTGGAAACAGAATGGTCAGCTATTTGAATACCCCTAAATAAGGAAGTGTTGATATGAAAGGCATTGTTGACCGTTTTGAAGGTGAGTATGCCGTCATAGAAGTGGATGGCAAAACAAGAGATGTTAAGCGAAATCTATTTGCAGATAGTGTCAGGGTCAGCGATGTTGTCATCCTAAAGAATGGGAAGTGGGAACGTGATTCAGATGAAACCTTGAAACGAAAAAAAGAAGTGAAAAAGTTAATGGATAGTGTCTGGGAAGATTAATGAAATTGATGGTATAAATTAGGAAGAAAAGGGCTATACTATTTAGATGTTTGTTTCCAATAAACAAGTATGGCTGTTTCTGAAAAGCGAAGGCAGTGAAAATGTTGACACAAATGAAAGAGAAATTACTTGTTATTATTGGTCCGACAGCAGTTGGAAAAACGAAACTTAGCATTGATTTAGCACAACTCTACAATGGTGAGATTATCAGTGGAGATTCTATGCAAGTCTATAAAGGAATGGATATTGGTACGGCGAAGATTTCAACGAACGAAATGCAGGGAATCCCTCACCATTTAATCGATATTAAAGAACCAAGTGAACCATTTAGCGCAGCCGAATTCCAGGAAAGAGCGAATCAAATAATTGCGGACATACACAGTAGAGGGAAATTGCCAATAATCGTTGGGGGAACAGGATTATATATCCAGTCTGTCATCTATGATTATAAGTTTTCAGAAGCGCAATCCGACCCAGCTTACCGCGAGCAGCTTGAAAACGAAGTCGCTGAAAAAGGAATAGAACATGTGATAAGTAAATTGCGGTCGATTGATCCAGAAAGTGCAGACCGAATACATCCTAATAATGTTCGACGTGTAATTCGTGCACTGGAAATTTACCATTGTACAGGTTCGACGATGAGTCAACAGCTTCTGAGCCAGCCAGACGAAATGAAGTATGAAACAGCATTAATTGGATTAACGATGGACCGCGATAAACTGTATGACCGAATTAATCAACGTGTGAATCTCATGGTAGAACAAGGGTTGTTCACTGAAGTTGAGCATTTTTATAAACGCGGATTACGTGATTGCCAATCTATTCAAGCGATTGGGTACAAAGAACTATATGAGTATTTAGATGGGAAAATCTCGCAGAATGAAGCGGTTGAATCCATAAAGCAGAATTCGCGCCGCTATGCCAAGAGACAACTAACATGGTTTAGGAATAAAATGGCTGTTAACTGGTTTGATATGACCGAGACCGAAAAATTTTCGAAAAAAAGAGATGAAATATCTGAATTTATAGCAGGAAAGCTTTCACTTTAAGCGAATTAATACAAGTAGAGAGAAAAAGGAGGATATAAAATGAAACAATCGGTGAATATTCAAGATCAATTTTTAAATCAATTACGTAAAGAAAGTACATATGTTACCGTGTTTTTATTAAACGGTTTTCAAATCCGGGGGCAAATTAAGGGATTTGATAACTTCACCGTATTATTTGAATCCGAAGGAAAACAACAATTAGTCTTCAAACATGCGATTTCCACATTTGCGCCGCAGCGCAACGTTCAAATTGATTTTGAAGTAAAAGAATAAATAAGTACTATGAATATGTAAACGGGCAATGATACATTGCCTGTTTTTATTTTGGTCAAAATTCGGATTATTTCTTGGGAAAGCGCAGGAAACGACAGTTATTTTGCTGAGATGGCGTTTAGACGGGGGTATTGTCTGATTATGTGGATTTTTAATACTGTTGGATTACGTAAGGTTTGAGCGCCGTTTAATCAGTCTCAGCATTTTTGGTTTAATTAAAGATACTTATTGCTGAATTAATGAATATAAATAAATGAAGAGTTTGTGTTTTAAGTTGAGAGGTGAAAAACGTTGGATCGTCCTATTCATAAAACAAATAGCGGCCAAATTAAAGTCGTTTTAAATGGAGAAAAGCGAAATGTACCTGATAAAGATAATGAGATATTGTTTCCCGATATATACGAGAGAAAGATTCCTTCACAACATGTTGCCTTAAAGGAAATCGAAGATGAATTGTCAGCATTAGTTGGTTTAGATAGCATGAAGAAGGTCATCAAAGAAATTTACGCATGGATCTATATTAATAAAAAACGTGAAGAAAAAAATATTAAAGCGGAAAGACAAGGTTTACATATGATGTTCAAAGGCAATCCAGGAACAGGAAAAACTACTGTGGCTAGGTTAATCGGTAAACTTTTTCTGAAAATGGGCGTTTTGCCAAAGGGACATTTGATTGAGGCTGAGAGAGCTGATCTTGTTGGGGAATATATAGGCCACACGGCACAGAAAACCAGGGAATTAATTAAGAAGGCAATGGGTGGGATATTATTTATTGATGAAGCCTATTCGTTAGGCAGAGGCGGCGAGAAAGATTTTGGAAAGGAAGCAATAGATAGTCTTGTCAAACATATGGAAGATAAGCAGCACGAATTTGTTCTAATCCTTGCAGGGTACTCAAAGGAGATGGACTTTTTCTTGACTTTAAATCCAGGGCTTCAGTCGAGATTTCCCCTCGTTATCAGTTTTCCAGATTACACGATCGATCAACTAATGGAAATTGCCGATATGATGTTAGAGGAAAGAGAATATATCCTGAGTCATAATGCTAAAATTAAATTGAAAGACCATTTAGGATTTATTAAAGCTACACAAACTACATTTTCAAATGGACGGTATGTGAGAAATATAATTGAAAAAGCGATACGCGCACAAGCTATGAGGCTGTTACTTGATAACTCGTATGAACGGAATGAATTAATTACATTAAAGAGCAGGGATTTAGGGTTAAATGATGATCACTAAATAGGCATAATACATGTACAGATAAAAGAAATGCAAACGATATTAAAAATGAGCAATGGAAATCCATTGCTCATTTAAATGAAGGCTTTAAGTAATGGAAAGCATTATTATTTTAATTTCTGACCGACAAAGATTGTAGAGTTATTATTTAATTGGTTCCCTGATTTAAAGTTCACTAGTTTCCCAACCTGATTCGAGAATACCTTGAGCAATAATAACACTAGGATTACGTGTGTATTCCTTTTGAGCAGGTTCCCCAAGCATTTTTCCCCCTAACTTCACCAATAGATTACCAAACATATAGCTTGGTCTATTAAGATATGGAATAAGTATCTGTATCTGCGTAGTTATCATCATAGAAAAGAAGTTAGAAGAGTAAATAAACGGGGTAGATAAAGATATAAGGATCAGGTGACCTTTTATCTGAAGCACAGAACGTGTTTGCGTATAGACACGAAAGAACGAGACCATGAATAAACATATCATTAGGCACACTTCCAGCTGATTTTTCTGAGTCGGAGTAAAAGGCCGCACGAACGTTACGAACCTAAGCCATGATTCTTATAGCCGGGAAATGATTTAATTGTACTTAAAAACGAGTAAAGGTGGAGAAACGATGGAAAATGAAATTCTCTTATATACAACCGATACCTGTCCATATTGCACTCAAGCAAAAAATTTCTTAACTGAACAAGGATTACCCTTTCAAGAAATTAACGTTCAGGCGGATTATGCAGAAGCGCAGCGCCTGGTTGAACAAACAGGACAAATGGGTGTACCCCAAATTAAAGTAAATGGAAACTGGGTTCTAGGTTTTGATCCACAAGCCATACTTACCTTTGCTAGGATCACTCTATAAGAAACAAAAAGGATAGGCAAGCTTAGCTGCCTATCCTTTTTAATATGATCTAAAAGATTCATTACCGTGATGGGGTAAGTCTCTTTTGCGGCAGTTTCCATTTGTACGTATAAGATAAAACCCGCAGTGCAGTTATGACTGCAAATAATAAATACAAGTGCCACGAATCCGTAGCTGCCCCCATACCGATGATCAGGCCGGCTAGAATGGCCCAAACTGCATATATTTCATCTTTTAGTACAAGCGGTTTCCGTCCTGCGAGAATATCACGGATAATCCCGCCGCCGCTTCCGGTCAGAACAGCTGCTACTATAATCGCACTCATCGGATGCTTCATGTCTGCCGCGTATAAGGCACCTTGTATCGCAAAGGCGGCAAGGCCAATCGCATCCGTGAAGTTTCCCCATTTGCTCCAATGCTTTAGTAGGTTTCCGGGAAACATCATCACAGCGGTTATGGATATAAGGGCAATGGTGAAGTAGATGCTTTGATCCCAAAGAGCGGAAACAGGTACACCGATTAATAAATTCCGAACCGCTCCCCCGCCAAAGGCAGTAACGATTCCAAGTATATAGATGCCAAGTATATCGTATTCTTCTTCCATGGCAATAATTGCTCCGCTGATGGCAAAAGCAATGGTTCCAATCATACTTAAAAATTCCCAGCTCATATTAAATTCCCTCATTGTTCAATTAATGATTACCGTATGATTTTAGCATGTATTGAGCTTGCGTCAAGCCACTTTAAAGGTAATAAAAAATTATTTTTTCACATTTGTCTCAAAGTTGCTTATGAGATAAGCTTATAGAGAAATGAACGCAGAAATTACCTATTAAATGATCGATAATGACTGCCTGTCCATTGATAGGCTCATAGGAAAGGGTGGAGTGCTATGTATGATGTGAAACACTATAGAGATGAGAACTATACCATTTATGAGTTAAGCGATTCAACGACTTCTTCTTGGGTGAAGGTTGCCCCAGAAAGAGGCGGCATGATTATTGGATTCGGTGTGAACGGAGAAGAACTCTTATTTCTCAATAAGGAGACGTTTTATAATTCAACTGCCAATGTCAGAGGCGGAATTCCAATTCTGTTCCCGATTTCAGGTCAATTGACAAATGGAGAATATGAATGGAATGGGCAAACGTATCAAATGAAAAATCATGGACTTGCAAGAAATAGTCCTTGGACAGTAATTGATACAAGTACGGATGATTCAGCTTCGATCACATTATCCCTATCCAGCAATGAAGAAACAAAAAAATCGTATCCGTTTGATTTTGAAGTTATTTTTACCTATGTCTTAAAAGCACAGTCAGTAAGTATACATCAGGAATATAGCAATAAGTCCGCAGATGAAATGCCGTTTTATGCTGGTTTTCATCCATATTTTAAAACAACGCATAAGAATCTAGCCTATGAAACGGACGCTGCCACCTACCTCGACTATAATGATTTAGTCATCAAACAGGTGTCTGACGGCTTAGATTTGACAGGAAAGAAAGAGTCGCTTGCCTTATTAGATGCAGTGAAAAAAGAAATCGCGTTTGAACTGCCGGATCGCCAGAAGAACCTATCAATTACATATGGGAAAGAATTTAAACCGGTCTATTTATGGACTGAAGAGGGACAGGACTTTGTTTGTGTCGAACCTTGGATGGCCAATACGAATGAATTAAACCGGAAAGAAGAATTAGTTATGCTGAAACCGGGAGAACAACTGAAAACCTTTATGACGTTCACCGCTAAATAGAGGCAAAACCAGCTCAGGTACCAAACCATTTGCTAGGGGTTTGGTACCTGAGCGTTTTTATTTTAAAAATTAGCTCGTTAGAATATTGTGAGCGAATTCCTCCAGCACTGGATCACACCAAGATTCCATACGCTGATAATATTTTCCTGCAGGAAACGGCATTTTTTTGGATTGAATATGATTAGTATGTTCCATAATAAACCTCGTCAGAATATTAAGAGTATCCTCTCCGCGTCAGATACTTTGACATCAAAATAGAATTTCTTTAAGGTTTTAATCTAAGGGAAATGAGGAAAGTTTCTCTGCGAATAACCTGGTATTGTTTTGTTCGTTTCATTTATTTGGTATGATGAAAAAAGCTGCAAATAAGGATGGTGAATGAAATGGAACAAAAAGAAAGAGAAAAGGTTATTATAGTAGGCTGTCAAACAAGAGAAGATGATACTCGTTATCAGTATTCACTAGATGAATTGGCGTCATTAACAACAACTGCAAATGGAGAGGTCCTGCTTGTGGTCACACAAAAGCGCGATCGAGTTCATCCATCTACATACATAGGAAAAGGCAAGGTTGAGGAGCTTAAACAGATTGAAGAAGAGTTCGAACCGGATTTGTTTATTTTTAACGATGAATTGTCACCAAGTCAGATTCGGAATCTTTCACGCGAGTTTGATGCGCGGATTATTGATAGGACGCAGCTGATCCTTGATATATTTGCGATGCGTGCTCAATCAAGAGAAGGAAAGATGCAAGTCGAGCTGGCGCAACTACAGTATATGCTTCCAAGACTCGTTGGACAGGGGACAGAACTGTCAAGACTCGGCGGAGGTATTGGAACGAGAGGACCCGGGGAAACCAAGCTTGAAACAGATCGTCGACATATCCGGCGTAAAATTGATGATATTAAAGGATTGCTGCAAGGCGTGGTTAAGCACCGCGAACGCTATCGGGAGCGTAGAAAACGAAATAAAGCCTTCCAAATTGCGATAGTAGGTTATACCAATGCCGGGAAGTCGACATTATTTAACCGGTTAACAGAAGCAGATTCGCTGGAACAAAACCTTTTATTTGCTACACTTGATCCAATGACACGAAAAGCGATTCTTCCAAGCGGATTTACCGTGTTACTAACAGATACGGTTGGGTTTATTCAAGATCTTCCAACCTCACTAGTTGCAGCATTCCGTTCGACGCTTGAGGAAGTCAGTCAAGCGGATTATCTGCTGCATGTCGTGGATTCATCCAACCCTGACTATTTTAATCATGAAAAAACGGTGAATGATTTGTTAACGGAAATAGATGCCAGTCAGATTCCACAAATGACCCTATATAATAAGAAGGATCTAACCCATATCGACTTTTTACGTGCATCTAAAGGAAAAGGGCAGTCCTTGATGGTGAGCAGCTATGATGAAAGAGATATACAGTTAATACTAGCTAAAATAGAAGAAAAAGTGATTGAAGAAATGGAGCCATATCATATTTACCTCCCAGGGACGGAAGGGAAATTACTTTCACAGTTAAAAAATGAAACGATTTTACGGTCGCTCATTTTTGATGAAGAACATGAGCGTTATGAATGCAAAGGATTTTGCTTAGTCGATCACCCACTAACAGGACAACTTGGGAATTATACAAAATAAAGGGGAAAATTTAATGTATCAATATTTACAGAACGGCGAAATACTTAAAAAATTGACGGCAGAAGCAGAAACAAAAGTTACTCCTATCTATAAAAAAATAGAAGAGCGTATGGAGTCGAATCAATTTCGCGTCCTAAAAAGCTTCCAAAATCACCAGGTAAGCGATTTTCATTTTACTCCATCTACTGGATATGGCTATGATGATAATGGACGGGATACGCTTGAAAGCATCTATGCGGAAGTATTAGGTGGTGAGGCAGGGCTGGTGCGTCCGCAAATCATTTCCGGCACACATGCTATCTCCATTGCTTTATTTGGAATTCTTCGTCCAGATGATGATCTTTTGTATATCACGGGAACCCCTTATGATACCCTTGAGGAAATTGTGGGGATTCGCGGTAAAGGAACCGGTTCGTTGAAAGAATTCAAAATCGGCTATGATTCTGTTGCGTTAACCGAAGCAGGAAAAGTCGATTTTGATAGTGTGAAAAAGGCCATTACGCCGAAAACGAAGATGATTGGGATTCAGCGTTCAAAAGGATATGCAACGCGTCCATCGTTCACGATTGCTGAAATTGAGGAAATGATTAAGTTTGTAAAAGCCATTAACCCTGAATTAGTTGTTTTTGTTGATAATTGCTACGGGGAATTTGTTGAAGAACAAGAACCATGCCATGTGGGAGCAGACCTGATGGCAGGATCACTAATTAAAAACCCTGGCGGCGGTATAGTGAAAACAGGTGGATATATTGTCGGTAAAAAGCCATTTGTCGAAGCTTGCTCGTACCGATTAACCTCACCAGGAATTGGAGCGGAAGCAGGGGCATCATTATATAGCCTTCAAGAAATGTACCAGGGCTTTTTCTTGGCGCCGCATGTAGTCGGACAAGCATTAAAAGGAGCTGTTTTCACCTCTGCTTTGTTAGAGATGCTTGGTATGAATACTTACCCGAAATGGGATGCCTATCGAACCGATTTAATTCAATCGGTCCAATTCGATGACCAAGATAAGATGGTAGCCTTCTGCCAAGCGATTCAATATTCATCACCGGTAAATTCACATGTTACTCCATACCCAGCTTATATGCCTGGTTACGAAGATGATGTCATTATGGCCGCAGGAACATTTATTCAAGGAGCCAGCATTGAATTAACTGCTGATGGCCCAACACGTGCACCTTATGTAGCCTACGTACAAGGTGGTTTAACCTATGAGCATGTTAAAATTGCTGTCCTAACAGCGGTAGATTCGTTACTATCGAAAAAATTAATCACAGTAGGTTAATATTCATGACGTGCGGATATCCGCACGTCATGTTTTTTAGGTAAGTTAAAAAATTGTCACGAGCCATTTAAGCTACTAATCTTTAAAATATCTTTCTTTTAGGATTAGTAGAAAGAGAGCGGAATTTGTGCCTTTATTTTCAATTAGAGTAAGGGATTTACTTGTTTGAACCGTATGCTAAAGGGAATTAATAAGAGAGTAAGAGGCGGTGAGAAAAATTAATGTGAGAAAACATAACATTTAATTGACATATTATCTTACATAGAATAAGATGGAATTATAAGAAAACAATATAGGTAATAAAGGAGGATGCTAGGATGAGCGGCAACAATATTCGGCGTTCGATGCCTCTTTTCTCAATCGGAATTGTGATGCAGCTGACAGAGTTGTCCGCGCGCCAAATTCGTTATTACGAAGAGCATCAATTAATTACTCCTATGAGAACTGAAGGCAACCGCCGGCTATTCTCTTTAAATGACATCGATCGACTACTTGAAGTTAAAGATCTTTTAGAACAAGGAATTAACTTAGCAGGTATTAAAAAAATTTTTTCCGTAAAAGAAGAAGTTGAAGTGGAAACAGAAACAATTAAGCAAGCTGAAAAAATAAGACGTGACCTTACAGATGTAGAGTTACGCAAGCTGCTTCGAGCCGAACTTTTACAAGGTGGGAAGAATCGTACATCACTTCGTCAAGGAGACATGTCACGTTTTTTCCATTAAAATATTATTAATAAACAACTTTCTAGGGGGAATTGGAAAAATGGCAAAGTACACACGTGAAGATATCACTCGTTTAGCGAAGGAAGAAAACGTAAAGTATATTCGTCTTCAATTTACAGATATTCTTGGAACAATCAAAAACGTTGAAATTCCAGTAAGCCAATTAGAAAAAGCTCTCGATAATAAAATGATGTTTGATGGTTCATCTATTGAAGGATTTGTACGTATCGAAGAATCAGATATGTATTTATATCCTGACTTAAGTACATGGGTAATCTTCCCTTGGACATCTGAAAAAGGGAAAGTAGCTCGTTTAATCTGTGACATCTATAACACTGATGGTACACCATTCGATGGAGATCCACGTGCCAACCTTAAACGAATTCTACAAGAAGCAAAAGAACTTGGTTTCACTAATTTCAACTTAGGACCTGAGCCGGAATTCTTCCTTTTCAAACTAGATGCTAATGGAGAACCAACTCTAGAACTTAATGATAAAGGCGGATATTTTGATTTAGCACCAACTGATCTTGGCGAAAACTGCCGTCGTGATATCGTACTTGAGCTGGAGGAAATGGGCTTTGAAATTGAAGCGTCTCACCATGAAGTAGCTCCAGGACAACATGAAATTGATTTCAAATATGCAGATGCTATCTCTGCTTGTGATAATATCCAAACGTTTAAATTAGTAGTTAAAACAATCGCTCGTAAGCATGGCCTTCATGCGACATTCATGCCAAAACCACTGTTTGGTGTAAACGGATCAGGCATGCACTGTAACGTTTCCCTATTCAAAGGAAATGAAAATGCATTCTACGATAAAGAAGGAAAACAAGAACTAAGCACAACTGCTGAACAATTTATCGCTGGTATCATCAAGCATGCACCAAGCTTCACAGCGATCACAAATCCAACTGTTAACTCATACAAACGCCTAGTACCTGGATACGAAGCACCATGTTATGTGGCTTGGTCATCTAAAAACCGCTCACCACTAGTTCGTATTCCTGCATCACGCGGCATCTCAACACGCGTTGAAGTACGCAGCGTCGATCCAGCAGCGAATCCATACCTAGCCCTTGCAGTATTACTGAAAGCAGGTCTTGACGGTATTAAAAACGAATTAACACCGCCAGCACCAGTTGACCGTAACATCTATGTAATGACTAAAGAAGAACGCGAAGAAGAAGGCATCGTTGACCTTCCAGCAACACTTTACGCAGCACTAGAAACTCTAAAAGCTGACCCAGTAATGTCTTCCGCACTTGGCGATCACATCCTTGAACACTTCGTTGAAGCGAAAGAAATCGAATGGGATATGTTCCGCACACAAGTACACCCATGGGAACGCGAACAATATATGAGCATGTATTAATCTATAAAACCTAGTCATACCAACAGTTTAGATAAAAATAATTTGGTGGTCAAAAACACTTCAATGTAAAATCACTACATTTGACTACTTTGACTACCAAATTATAATATTTGAATCATAAGTATCCGCTGATTTGTTGATAGAAAACAAATCAGATGTGATGCTTTTTTTGTCCTAACTTTCTTGAACAAACTTCATACTAGCCCCTGACTCTAATAATAGAACAGCGTGGTCTCAAAGCATTATAGGTAGTTCCTCTAATCCAGCTTTCTTATTGATCTATTGAATGCATTGTATAATATACTATTTGGAAGAAAATTAACAACTTCTCTACGGAATACTAAATCTAATTCATGATGAAAATTATCATTAAATACAATCCTCTGAGTGTTTAAATAGTCCATGTGCTTGTACAGTTCTTTAGTTAGGGAACCATTCATCTTAATCTTTCTAACGCTTCCTAGTATCCCCGAAACGAGGCTCACCTTCTTTAGTTTGAAAATCTAATGATTTATCCACATTAATATATCCTTCTTTGAAATCAATATTCTCACGATGAATCGCTGCAGCTTCCCCTTTTAATACTTAATAGTA
>NZ_AJTN02000022.1 GCF_000305495.1 Peribacillus psychrosaccharolyticus ATCC 23296
CGCGCTTTCATTCACATAATCAAAAGGCGCATAGTATATTTCAAGTTTCTTCTGATCATCTTTTTCTAATAAAAATGGCTCACTCTTGATCATTTCATCTGTAAAAGACCGCGGTAATGAACGAATTAAATTCTTATATTTAGTAAATGCAGAAAAATTCACAATCCCCATGACACTCTTCACTCCTACTCTGAACCTCATCTTACCATAGCCGAAAAGAAAAAGTTAAAGAAGCTTACCTATATTCGAAATACTAAAACCCAAAAAATTGAAACTATTTTTCGACTATAACGTATAGAAGTGTAGCAACCCATCATGAAGGGAGTTACATACTATGCCTACTTGTCAAAACTGCAGGGAAAAGTGGAAATGGAAACAAACGTTTACAAGAATGGTTACAATGGACACAGGGATGAAGTGTCCTTACTGCCATGAAAAGCAATATATAAAGACTAAAACAAAAAAAGAAACAAGCTAAGCTTGATTGTCGTTCCCATCATTATTCTTCTTTCCATTTTATTTAACATTCCAGTTTTACCCACATGTTATCTATTAATCGGAACTTTCTTGTTAATCCTCGGAATCTACCGATTTTAATTGAATTATCGAATGAAGACGAACCCATTTGGTAATACATGGTTCTATAATTCTCCAGGGCACTTTAAACGGTTTAGTTATCTATTTTATAACTAAGCCGTCTATTTTGGTGTCTTCTGACATGCACCATGCACTCCAGATTCCTTAAGAAGAGTTTGCCTATTTCCTAGATTACCTTGTTTTGAATATTTCTCTTATGAAATAGTACACTACTTTATTAAGAGCGTTTTGTTTAATGACAATAAAGTTTTTTGAAAATCGGGGCAGGTTCCTCTCCCCCAAGTTGTGCATGTTTGTTTAGTCGTGAACGCTATAAAAAGGAAAGTCACCAATGAAGTTTAATTATGCTTACCTTTTTTTCAAAATAATGATAGATTTGATGTATAAATGGTAATAAATTCTAAGTCCAGACTTGCTATCTTAAGGGGGAATAACATGATTAAGATTAAGAAGTTAGTAGATTGTTCAATAGCGGAAGCTGTTACAGCTTGGAACCAAGGGTTTGAAGGATACTTTATTGATGCAACGACTACTCCGGAAAAGTTTATCACAAGGATGTTTACTGAAGACCTTTCACCTTCTCTATCCATCATCGCATTTGAAAACAATGTACCAATCGGAATCGTAATGACGGGTTTAAGAATAGTTGACGGTAAAAAAATAGCTTGGAATGGAGGAACTGGAGTCAGCAAGGAATACAGAGGAAAAGGAATCGGAAAATTACTCATCGAAGCAAACCTCTTAAACCTAAAAGAAGAGAGCGTTAGTCTAGCAACACTTGAAGCAATAAGTGAAAATAAGAACGCCATCTCTCTCTATAAAAAGATGGGTTATGTTATCGAAGATACTGTTGAATTCTTAACTCTTAATGGGAAGCAACGCCAAAATCCCATAAGGGAGTTCAACCATAACTATACGGTCGAACGAGCAGCACCACAGCAAGTTGGTCAACTACCTTTTTATAAAGCAACGAATCCATGGCAGACACGATGGCAAAGCGCCAAAATCGGTGAAGGCATCATCGTAAAAGATGATCGTGCTGATGTACTTGGCTACGCTTATTACCATAGGATTTATAATAACCAAGGGGAACATACAAGTACCACGATGTATCAGTGTGAGCCGAAACCCGGAGCTGATACTGAAGAAATTATTCATCGATTGGCAGGTACTATTTTTGGTGATTTTAACGATGATATCATACGAACAGTTCCTAATTTACCAATTAATAAAAGTGAAAAAACCTATAGCGTTTTAAAGCAGATAGGTTTTCAAACAACCGCTCAGCAAGTGTATATGCTGAAAGAGTTGTAATCTATTACTATAACGGAAAAACAATGGAGGCTTTTTAAATGAGTAACGAGAAACTTAATCAAAGTTAAGGTAAAGTTAACAATATTGCTTTTGTGTTCGTTTGTTCAGGCTTAGGTGCATTTTTAGGAATAGTAGCTTATGTAAAAGATTGGTTATGATTCTAAAAACTTTCTAATTACCAAAGAAAAATAGCACTCCTTTTCGGAATGCTATTTTTTGTGCTCTTGTTTAAGATAGCTTAAACCGGTCAACGACTTCTTGTAGTTCTTTTGCAATAGTATTCATATGGTTAACGGAATCGGCTACTTTTTCTAGTTCTGCTTGTTGATCAACAGCTGAGGCGCTTACTTGTTCGGCGGAAGCAGCTGTTTCTTCTGAGATGGCTGAGATACTTTGAATAGCTGTCATGGCTTGATTTTTATGCTCTAGCATATTGTTGAGTTCTGATACTAGCTGACTAATGGCAGTTGCACTGTCTTGAGCTAGTTTATGATTATCTTTAAACGCTGTCTCGGTATTATGGACAGACTCATTTTGTGCTTTCATTAACTGGACGTTGGCCGCAATCATGGAAACGGTTTGTTTTGAATCCTCGACGATGCTCTCTACTGTTTGCCTGATGACTTCCGTTTCATTTTTTGACTGCTCTGCTAGTTTTCTAACTTCCTCTGCTACGACTGCAAAGCCTTTGCCATGCTCACCAGCTCGAGCTGCTTCAATGCTCGCATTGAGTGCAAGTAAGTTCGTTTGATTGGATATCCCTTGAATCGATGCAATAACTTGATTAATATTGGCGATATTTGACGTTAGCGATTCAATTTGATTTTGAACTTTCTCATTCATTTCATTGCTGGCTGCATTATGTTCACGCAATCCCTCAATTTCTTTCATCCCTTTTTCTGTTGTTTCTCGAGTTTGAATCGACAACTTGTCCATTTGTACGGACAGAACGGTCAATGAGTCAATTTGATCCGAAAGGCCAACCATTCGAGAACCGGTTTCTTCTGTATCGATCGATTGCCGAGCGGCACCCTCCGCAATCTCATTCGTTGCAACTGAAACTTCTTGGCTCGAAGCAACAATTTCATTAAATGCCTCATTCACCTGTGTCGACGATTGATTAAGGACAGTGGATGAATTCAACACCGTGTGTATGGCATCATTCGTTTTATCCAGCATATTGTTATAGGCTGCTGAAACAGCACCAATTTCATCCTGTCTGATATATTTTTCATCAATCTTTTTCGTTAGATTTCCTTCCGCTGCTGTTTCAATGGAATCCCGTAAAAAGGTCAAAGGATTTAATGCTTTATAGATGAATCTTGCAGTGGCTGCAGCCATTAACACAACCATGATAATTGCTGATAATCCATTGACAAAAATAATGGCATTAAAAGTTTCTAAAATCTTCGAGTTGGGCAAAACCAGTTGTACTGACCATGTCTCGTCAATCCCCTCAATCATCATCGGTGCAAAAGCATTAAATGCTTGTTCTCCATAGGTTTTCGAATCCACATAGATACTTTCTGGCTTTCCGCTATCGAGTGTCTTTTTAACGGAGTCCCAATCAATCGAATCTTTCATATAAGTTCCGTTCATTTTTTCCTTATTACTATTTACGGAAATCATTCCGGACTCGGTAATGATTGAGGAATACCCGCCGTCTGGTTTAATCGTAGTAACAAGCTCCGTTAAATAATCAATTGAAATATCGGCAGACAAAATGCCAAAAAAGGTTCCGGTCGAGTCAATGAGTGGAACGGATAATGTAGTCATGGACATATTTTCTCCATTTACTTCTTCCTCATAGGGCTCTGTCAATATAGCTCGTTTTTCTTTTTTCGGAACCCAGTACCAGTCACCTATTTCTTCGGATTCATATCCCTCTAAAAAACTGACATCTACTTGGTCACCATCTTGTACTAAATAAGGAATAAACCTATTACTATCATCAATTAGAGCTTTAGATATGGTCGGTTCTATTTCAACTGAATTATTTTCCAAGATTGCATAAACAGCAAAAATTTCATCGTTGTCAGTTAAATTGGCCTCCAGCATATCGATAACTTCTTCTGCTGACAAATTCTTCTTCTCATGCATACTTTCAACGATATGCTTCGTAGTCAGTAGTCTCTCATTGACATTATTAAAGTGCTCACTCATTTTCCCAACAGAATACTCAGCGTTTTTAACCGTTGAACTCTCTGCATCTTCTACGCTTTTATCGTTAATCATCATACTCGTTACCACTGAATAAGCTAGAAACAGTGCTAAAAATAACCCTATAATTATGGAAGACAACTTCCATACAATACTCTTTGACTTCTTCATAAAACTAAACCGCCTTTATAGTTAAAATAAATATTCTCGACTATGATGTGTTTCCTTTCTGGTAAAATAAAAAAATTATTCATCTATAATATCGGATTTTTAAATTATTTATTAACCTAAAAAACACAACAAAAAAAGACAGCCGTAAAAGCTGCTTTCCGAACAACATATTTAGCTATCTAAATGAGGTTGTGATTGTTTATGTGATGATTTCAGTTTTAGGCTAGAAACTAGTATAACTAGACCACTTACGATTCCAATCCACATAAGGATAGTTACTGGAGAACTCCAGGTTAATCCTTTACCGAAGAAGAACAGTTCGCGTAAGCCTTCTACCATGAACCCCATTGGCAGCCACGAATAAATCCAATCTCGATAAAAGGAAGACATCATTTCCGGGGCCATTGCAAGCAACGGTGCACCAAAGAATAGCATTAAAACAAAAATCGGGATTCCTTTAAACCCTACTAGGGAAAGGACCGCTAATATCATTAAGAGAAAGCTAAAACTCGTTAGTGATAGGAAAAGTGCTGTATCTGCGAATTGGGGAATGTTTAACCCTAACATACTATCTGCCAACCACGTTAGTCCAAATCCAATGACCAGCGAAATAATAGCTCCCATTAAAATTTGAACGATCTTTGCAGCAAGGTTCTCCTTTACGTTAGCAATGGGTAATTTACGAACAACCATAAAAAGAATTGCTGCACTCGCTAGACTTGCCATCCATAATGGCTGAAATAAGGAAACCGGCGCATTGCCGTTTGCACTATTCGTACCAATCTCATTCACATTCGTAACGGTTTTGGTAATAGGAGCAACGAGGCTTTCCGCTTGTTTAGCCGTTAAGGCGGCCCCTTGTTTGTCAAATTCATTCAGAAGTTGTTGACGAACCGTATTGTTCATATTGTCAACGACACCATTCAAGATTTGTCCAGCCATGGTTGAAGCAGCGGTATTCATCCCCTGATTAATATATAGTTGAACCTCAGGTGAAGAAGGTGCTGGTGTTCTTAATGATACCTGCTTAGCACTGAAATCTTTAGGAATGGTCAATGCTGCATAATACTTTTGATTAGCCATCCCTTTTTGTGCTTCCTCTGCTGTTTTAACGTTAACCCATTTCACAGCTGTAGTTGAATTCTCTTGAATCATATCTACGATGGTTTGACCCATGTTCATACTCGGCTGATTAGGAATTTGCACGCTTTGGTCTTCGTTCACAATGGCGATTGGTAAATTCTTCGGTTGCGGCTGAACAGATGGGAAAAGTGTTAATGAAAAATAAAGACGACCACCAAAGCGATTATGGGTGAAAGGACCACCAATTTGTTTTTAAATATAGCCAAGATTTAACCTCCCCATTTATTTTTTTAAGCCATTCATGATAAAATCAATCACTTCATCTAATTCTGCCTCTTCATCCGTAACGAAGTTGTCAGTAAGTAAAATGAAACGAGAGGTAATATAGCCAAATAAAAACGTTACGAACATCCGAAGAATAATAGGTGATGCTTTTTCAATCAACTCTCCGCGCTCTTTAAATTCCTCAATGATTTTAATGAAATGTTGAACGAGTATTTCAGAAACTAAAGGCTTAAGTTCTTGTTTAAACTCCTCTCGATACATAACTTCTTTTACAAGAACTTGAAATATTTCTTTGTTTTCTTTAATAAACTCAATCCGATTTTTAAGAAGTCCTCGTATAAACTGTTCAAATGTAGCCGGACTTTGTGACATTAATTCACTAAAAAGTTCTTCAGCCATACGAGGAATTAAATCCTTTAGAAAAGGCAAGGTGATCGAAAGCAGTAAATTATCCTTCGTTCCGTAATGGCGAAAGATCGTGGCCTCCGCTACCCCAGCTTCTTCGGCAATTTCGCTGGTTGACGTGTTGGCAAACCCTTTTTCTGCAAATATTTTAATGGCTGCATCTACTACTTTCTGTTGTTTGTCTGTTTGTTTCTTCGAGATTTTAGCTTGGGCAATCATTTCATCAATCAGATTCTTTGATGGCATTCGGTTCACTCCTAACAAAATGTGAGTAATCACTTACAATTTATTTTACTTTCTTTTTTGAGAAAGTCAATATTAATATGTTGCTTCTATTATTTACGAATCAGTTATTTTATCTTTTCCCATAATAAAAACGGACAGCCATTTTGCTGTCCGTTTTTCGTCTCAACTCTCTTAGTTGATATCGCCTAATAGTTTTTCTCTTAGTTTCTTGATCATATCTCCACGACTTACAATCCCTACTACTTCGTTATTTTTATTTATAACCGGGATCTTTTTGAATGATTATTCGCAAGAAGTTTGAGCACCGATTCTAACTCGTCATCTTCATTGACGGTAATAACTTTCTTACGCATCGCCTGTTTAATAGATTGGTTTGCAGCTTTCGACAACGTATCATCCAGATCATCCGTATAACTTAAATAATAACCGAAATACGAAGTATGTGTTTTAGGTTTCAGTGTTCTTAATACATCACCGTCAGAAATAATGCCGACTAACTGGTTGTTTGTATTAACGACAGGAACACCACCGATTCTTTTCTCTACCATTAATTCTAATAGTGTTTTAAAATTTTCATTTTCCTCTAATGTAAATACGTCAGTTATCATAAAGTCTCTAACTCTCATTGCTGATTCCTCCTCATATCTTTGTTGAACGTAATCAATTTGGTTTAGAAATAGAAATCATTTTAAAATACCTATATATATAGCTTACTAAAATAAAAAATTCCTCGCTAATGATTTTTTCCATTTTATGAAGAAAATTATTACTCATATACACTTTTTAATGCTATTTATATCCTTTTAAAGAGAAGTTTACGATATAATTAACAGAAGATTATGAGTATTAATGTAAAGAAAGCAGGGATAAAATGAAGTTTTGTATTCAACCTTCAAGCAGTGATTCTATGTTTATAAGAAATGCTCGTTACGCAATGATATTCTTTGGAGTATCTCTTCTATGGCAACGACTATCAGTGGATTACATTTTATGGGTGCAAACCGTTATAACTACTATTCTTCTTTTTCTTCTTTCACTATTATTTGATTGGGCTCAGACTCCATATCAATGGAATAAGAAAGACAAAGAAAAATAACTGCATAGAACAAAAAAAGGTATGGAACAAACCTTCTTTAACTTTTGGAAAGTTGTTCTGAATTGAAACAGGAAATGGAATGACTATCGAATGACCATTTATCGTAAACGATAAAAAACGCTTGGAAATGCCCAAGCGTTTTATGCCTCTTAATTCTGTTAATGCAACATAATCGAGCCGCCGTCGACCATGATTGTTTGGCCAGTAATGTATTTACTGTCCTCAGATGCGAGGAATACGGCTACACGTCCGATGTCTTCTTCGGGGTCACCCAAACGACCAGCTGGGATACCCTTTAACATGTCTTCATACATTTCCGGTTGTGCTTTCGCCCAGGCTTGTACACCTTCAGAATTGGCGATTGGAGAGATTAAATTGATGGTGATGCCATCTCTGCCATGTTCGTTCGCGGTTACCCGAGTCAAACCGCGAATCGCTTCTTTTGCTGAGGCATAAGCAGCTTGCGTCGGCTGCCCATTTAATCCTGCACCAGAGGCAAAGTTAATAATGTTACCCTTTGTTTCTTTTAAATGAGGCATAGCTGCCTGCATTAAATAAAAAGTAGGATAGTATCCAGTATTAAATGATAAATCTAGAAGCTCTTTGGTTGTTTCCATAAATGGAACTTGACGAGAAACATGTGCATTGTTAACAAGGACATTTAATTTCCCGTATTTGGAGACAACTTGTTCGACCAATCCCGGCAGTTCATCGTGTTTCGTTAAATCAAACGGAATAAACATGGAATTGGGTGAATGCTGTTGAATTTCTTTTTCAACGATTCGACCTCTTTCTTCACTCAGGTCGACGATCACAACAGTCGCCCCTTCTTTTACCATGGCTTTAGCCATACCAGCACCAATCCCACCGGCACCACCTGTAATTAAGACAACCTTATCTGCTAACTTTTTCAACTAATTCCCTCCATTCCTTTTTACATCTACAGCATATCTCTTATCTAGATAAAAATGCAAGAATATCCATTAAAAGACAAACTAACGACAAAATTCTTCCTCCACTTTAACAGTACTCCGGCAAGTTGGAAAATTACTGCAACCATAAAAACTGCCGTACTTTCCTTTTCGTTTGACCATATACCCGCCACAGCTTTGACTTCATGAGGACTAGTTTAAACAATCTACCCTGCTGTTATTCTATAGTCGATATATAATTAAGGACAAAAGTGAGTGGTTTTATAACTTTATCCTCAAATGAAAAATGCGCATTTTACACATAAAAACCGGTCTAATACGATTGTGAAGTATGACTATACTGATCCTTTATAAGCTGTGTAATCCCCAATTTATTCAGATACTTTACAGGACATAGGAAAGTAATCGTTACGACTCCTGGATGTCTGCCAATTTCGATTGACCCTGTTATGGTTGCACGATTCATCACTTCTGGAATTGTTATCCCAAGAGTTTCCGCTGCCCTCTGCAGGCCGTTATCTGTTGCGTCATTTAAATTCGCTCCGGTTCCAATAAACGAGATGGGCAGCGATTCTTCAAGTTTCGTGACTCCCCATTGATCAGCGACACTACGGGCTGTCTCTCTTTCTTTCATGGTAATCGGCTTGGCCAGATAGGGCAGATCTTCTTCAACTGGTAATAAAATCGGGCCTTCAATCGTCAGGCCTTTGATTACGATGACCTGGAAGGTAACAATCCCAGCCACATCCGCTGTATGGCCAGCGATTTCTCCATCCCCTTGCATCGCATGCATATCACCAAGATAGACACCACCGCCTGGAACTTTAACAGGGCAAATTAAAACCGCTCCCTCGCGCACACGGTTAATATCCATATGCCCGTCGGTCCGATCCGATAATTGCTCCCTCGTTAGCCCGTTTTCATGTAGGGCATCTATCAAAAATTGACCAAAATCGCCTGCGTTGTGCGAGTCAGGAAACGGTCTTGAAGGGGTGGTTCCGAATTGGCCTAAAAATGGACGCAGTCTTGCAACCGTACCGACTAAATCATGTGGAGCAAACGTCACAATTGGATTCTGAACCGAATGTTCAGGCGTTGCCATATAGGTTCGTCCATCATGTGCAATATGTTCAGCTGCCTCTTTATGTAAGGTAACGCCCACGGTTCGATTCGAATCAAAGGCCAGCGTATACCCGTTTGTAAAGATAAATGGCGTCACATCCTCACCACAACTGGCACAACGAATGGCCTCTTGACCGATTCCTTCAATCACCGTCTCCGGATTCTTCGCCCCACATCCAGGACAAATCCCAGCGACAAAGGGATCTCCCTCAAATCGACCCTCTACTGTTTGATCATTTCCTGATGAAGTAGCGGAAGAGGTAACTTGAATAGACTTAATCTTAATCGCAATCGCATCTCCTACCTCGGCTCCCTCGACAAAAACAGGCCTGGTCACTTCATGACCACCGCGGATTGAAGGGGTAATCATGGGTCCCCAGCACCCCGGAGCCGTATTAGCAACAACATGCCCGCCATCCTTTACTGGCCCAAGCATTTCTTGAGCAGGATCTAAGATGCCATTGGTAAATTCATTCACAAAAACCGTTTGCTTTGCTTCCATATCATTTCCTCCTATGCATCTTTCCTTAATTAAAAACGTAAACTAATCACTCTTTACTCATTCTAGTAGAACACCAGCAAATCCTTTTTTTAGCCAAGAATGGACAGTTTACTAGCAAAAAAGAGCCACTTATATGGCTCCGTTCCGAAAAATCTATTACTCACCCTCAAGAGGTGTCAACTTCACCGCGGCCTCTGTCCGAATGACATCTCCTTCGCTTACAGAAAACGTATACGAAGCTTCGCCATCTCTGCCTAGGATTGTGTTCACAGTCATTCCCTCATTGACGAAAAAATTACTGCCTTCTCCAATGGGTGTTGCTTTATATCGACCCTCTGGCAGATCCTGTCCTACCGTATAATAACCGGCCTGCAATGTTCTCGGTTTTCCCTTTGCTTGTTTAACTGCTCCACTTAACGAGGCCAACTCGCCTTCTTTTTCCTTGACCCGACTCTTCATGTCTTTTAAACTTTGCTCTTCTTTTTTCAACAGACCCGTTACCTCCGAAAGCTGTGCCTCAATCTCATCCTTGGACTCAATCAGTGCGTATACGACGTCCGCTTCGTCTACCATCTCAGCTACCTCTGCCTCCGCTGTTTCTTTTTCATTTTCTAGCGCTAAAATAGCTGCTTCCAATTCGTCGATTTTTTCTTTGGATTTCTCAACTTCCTTTTCCAACGCAAGAGCATCCACTTTTTTACTATTTAACGTAACAACTGCTCGAGATGTCCCGATTTCCAATCCGATAAAAAAGATGAGGATCATCCCCAATATAATGCCCGCCGCCCAGATCCAACTCTTTCTCATCAAGATTCCCCCTTGATTGTTGCACTCTTTACTATAGATACAAGTAGATTGATAAAAATAGACCAGCTACTATGGACTACCTAGGGGAATGGGCGCCTCAAAAATATTTTTTATCGATGCTACTTTGTCCGTTTTAATTGGTATATATGGGGTGAACCACCAATCTGACTAGTTGGAGGAATCCCATATGACCAAAAAATCCATTTCGTCCATTGCCAAAACGGATACGTACACATCCCTTTCTACCTTCTCCTCAGTAAACGAGATGAACCTTGCATTGCAGCACTATCAAATAAAGTTCGACGCCGAGCTGACGAACACAGAAAAAACCGTCCTCGTCACCTTGTCACACTACAGTTGTATATACCCTGGAGTCAGTTTTTTGCGCAAACGAAAAATTGGTGAGCTGGTTGGGAAAAGTCGACGAACCATCATTCGTGTTTGTAATCGTTTGGAGACGCTCGGGATTATTCGACAGTATAGTTTAAAACGAGAAAGTGACCTGCTGCAAACCGTAAATGCCATTGTTATTCTACCAACAGACAACGACACAGAACCCCAATTAACCCAGCATGTCACACCCGCACCAGCGAATTTTGTCACACCAAAAAGCCTTATTATTCTTAAGCAAAAGAAAGAGATAAAGAATACGTATATCCCCAAAACTCCTTATGACAAATTCAAGGAAAGGGCCGCCTGCTTTATCTCTAATAAAAAAATCATACAAACGTTATACGGGATTTACCTAGCACAAACTGTCCTACTTAAAACAGCTTTTGATTCAGAAGATATCCTTCATTCCGGTCTTCAATCACTCACGATCACACTCCAAGCCACTAAACAGAAGACCATTCGAAACCTGCCCGGCTATTTCAGCGGCACCTTAAAAAAGCTGCTCAAAGAGCTATATTTCACCACCCTTCATGAACTAGGCTGGAACGAAAAAACAGCAAGCACCCCAATAGGGACACCTGCTGATAACCAAGCCTATACGTTAGAGACGTTCATTTCTCAATAATAGAATCTTGAACAACTAAAATACATAGAAGTATATTGCCTATTCCGGTAAGGTCATTAACTTTTGGAAAATTTCCGTCCGAATTAATTCAGGAGACGTGATGTCTATCAGCGGAATGTCGATGCCTACGGCACGCTGAATTCCCCAGTAACGTTTTTTAGCTTTTTCTAATGGGAGACTAGTCCAAACCTTATCTTTTTGGTCTATTTCAAAAAGATTCTTGTCACGAAACGGATAATAAAATAACCAATGATCAGAAACAGCCGGCATTCTCGTCCATGCTGAGTAATCGTATGTATAACGAATAAGTGAAATAGTCGGATATTCTTCTTGTCCTTCTAAATCAATTTCGACTCCAAACAAGGAACCAGTTCGTAAATCAGGGAGTTTTTCAGAAAGCGGATCATTTTCTACTTGATAAAGCTTAATGAAATCACTTGTCATCCAACCATCCGAATCAGTATCTGACTTCCAACGCAAAAAACGAGGTGTTAGGGTAATATAGCCTTCTTCCTCCCCAATCCGGTCCATTTCAGCAAACAGCACTTCTAAGTTTGCATAAGTTTCTTTCACTATTTCAATGGCAGTCGTGATGTTTTCCCCGCGATTAATTGTTACAGACATATCCAACATCTCCATTCAATAATTTGGTTGGCCAGTGCCAACTTTTCGTATCAGCAGCAGGTTTTTGGAAAAGAAAGGCCTCTTTGGATACTTCTTTTTGCAGCAGATCTTTCGCAAAACCCCTATATCGCATTAACTTTTTCTTTTTCAACAAATGGATTAAGTCAGTAAGAATTAGACTCTCTCCTGGCTGATAACCAGTGGTATCGATCGCAGTCAGCGTTTCTAGTACATCTTCCCAACAGATATAGCCAAGGCTCACCTCTTGTTTAATGATATTTCTTTCCTCTAAAGACTTTTCAACAGCTTGCATCATCTGGAAAGGGGCTAAAAAGACTAAAAAGAGAGGCTTATTGTCTTCCCTAAGATCCAGAAGCATACGTGCATAACGTGCTAATTGGTTTCGACTAGTATCGGAAGTGATTTCAAGATCATTTCCATCCTCAGACGAAATCCCGCTAAAGTATTTTATTTCAATACCAACCAATGCATTGGTCAAAGGGAGTAATAAATCAATTTCACCCTCCTCATGCTTCAGCCAAAAGTTAATCTCTGTATGGCCAGACTCTTTTTGAAGCTCCCTCAACCATTCCTGCTGAACTAACACATCGTTAAATCTGACAGCTGAGAGTACATGTAGTAGTCCTTTCTCAAAAGGCAAATAACGAATGGTTCCAAAAAAATCACCCGTTAGCTGATCCTCCATCGTATGAGAAGCTTTATTTTTAATTTCAGCTAGCATTCTATCACCTACCATTTATAATTTTTACCCATTAATCCAAGCAGCGATAAAGTCCCAATCACGGACCGTTCCATTGTCATTCAGAATACCTAAATAGACTCCATCGCCTTTGCCCACCTGCCATATCGCTTGCGCTGAATTAGGCTTATCCGATATACCCATGATTTTAATATAATGAAAGAATATATCTTTACCTAATCCAATGGTTTCACTAACGTATGCTACTAAATAAATATCTATACAACTTGCTCCAAAATGGCTGGGATCACCGTTTAATATATGGTTTCTTATCAGTTTTATTTGTTCGTTTGGCTCAGCAGCTAACAGCTCTTCCTTAATACTACCAAGCTGGTAAGCAAAGTAACTTCTTTTCTCCCACTGTTTTAATCTTGAAATATCTCCATTCACCTCAACCAGTTTAGTAAGCATATTTTTCAAGTTGCAAACAGTTGGTATTATCTTGGTATGTAGACTTCTTCCTCTTAATGTATTTGGGAGTTTTACTTTAGTGTTTCCTATAGGTGGTATCCTTGAAGATAAATTAGAAGGATCATTAGTAGTCGTTAGATGATACCTAATTTGAAGTGTTGCGCCTTTTCCTTTTGGTGGTGAATAAATGACCTCATCATGATCACTCTTCAGAGCATACATTGCGTCACAGCAAGTTGGCATTTGATGGATTCTCGACGGATAACCGCCTAAATTCCTATGAACATCACCTGAGACAATATCAACATATGGCAGTCCCTCTTCTTTTGCTTCATTTATTAGCCTGACAATTTCATTACGGAAACTCTCACTATTCATATTCTCGCTCCTTTAAAATAAAACTTTTGATACTCCTCACTAAATCTATTAATCAAAATATTTTTATGTGGAACTGAGTAAACAAAACCTTCTCTATAAGCACTAGATTATTTACATTTTTATAATAAAATAACATTTACTGTAATTATATCTTTAAAACATAGTTTGTTCGATATAATCTTACTTTCACCACAAAAAAAGATCCATTTCACTAAAGTAAAATGAATCGTACATTATTATTGAGAATAAAATCATATCAACAAAATAGATCCTTTATATGATTGATTTTGGCACCCATATATCCGTAAACCCATTATCAATAGAAAATTTATAAAGGTCTTGTAATTTTTCAGGAGTGTATACTTCCATGTCTTCCTTGATACCAATCTCGTTTTGGATAAATAAATCATTGCGTTCAATCAGATTCTCCAAATAAAGTCCTGAAGCTAATTTATCGCTCTTTGATAAATTACAGGGTGAACACGCGATAACCAGATTCCAGAGCTGATCAGCTTGAACAAAGCTCCATGGAATGAAGTGATCTACATGTGCAGCTTCCTTTCGTTTAATCGATTTACCACAATAAAAGCATGTCCCATTATAGAATGAAGATAACACGCGGTAGAATTGATCCAGCGAAGATCGTTTCGAAACATTTTCAATTCTAACCAATAAATTCGTTGTATCTCCTTGAGTATTAAACTTCTCTAAAAATAACGCCAACTGATAATTCGTAAGGTATTGAAGGACACGCTGAAATCGCTGCATAAACGAATAATACGAAGGACTAAATCGCAGTTGCTCTATTTTATTATCAAAATCATAGAAGGTTGCCTGTGTATCCCCATATAGAGCACCCATCACATTAATCTTACATTTCCTTTTAACTTTTAGCACAACCTCAAGCTGAACCTCAGGGGAGAGCCTATCAAACACAATGGTCGATGGAATTTGATATTTTTCTTGAATATCTAGGAGAACTTTTTGAACCTCTGACTTTTTATTTACCATATTAATCTGATTTAGTCGATGATGTACAACTAAATTCCAATAGATCTTGGCAAAACTATTAAAAAGAGTCGAATAGGATAGCTGAAGATTCCCATCTACGTTATACAAGTTTTCCAGCAAGGACTTAATTAACACGAATTTATAAGTCGTAGAGTTCTTTGATTTACTAGAAAAAATATAGTTAAAATGACTCCATATATCTTTATCAGTCAGGTATTCTGTTTGCATTTCTCCAACCTGAAGCTTAAAGCTCATCGTAAAACCTCATTTATTTATATTTACTTACTCCGTCTTTCATGGGATTCAATCATCTAATAATTATTTTTATTCCTCTACCTCAAGTAAAAAGAGTTTATCTTTAAATCCGCCTCGTTTCTCAGCTTTTTGAATTCGTACTCTTTCAATTTCCTCAATACTTGAACCATGATACGCTGCAAGGGCATGGATAATCTCCAATACATCTGCCAGTTCTTCTATAGCTTCCTCAGAATTTTCAGTTTCAACATATTCCTGAAGCTCTTCAAAACTTTTCCTCTTTAACTCTTTTATGTATTCTTCTTCATTCAATATTTTTGTGGAAGATTTCTTTCCAGTACTATCGATAATCTCTGGAATTCGGTCACGAACTAATTTATTATAAATAGGCATTGTATCTACTCCTCTATTTTAATAGATTTAGTATACAACAATATTTTACATTTCGGCTGTCGTAAATAGTTTCATTGATAAACAAACTTATAAAAAGGTGCTAAAATAGACATGATCACAGGATACTGGAGGAAACAGATGAAAAAGCTAGTCAAGGTTGTTGCAGCCATTATTGAAAATGAAGAAAATGAAATTCTATGTGCGTTACGGTCACCTGATATGTCGATTCCAAATATGTGGGAGTTTCCTGGCGGGAAAGTAGAAGCAGGCGAAGATCTGGCTTCAGCACTCGAAAGAGAAATTCAAGAGGAGCTAGATTGTATAATTAAAGCTACTGAATTATTTAATGACCATACTCATGAATATGAAACGTTTACCATACAATTACTTTCTCTAAAAGCGAAAATTATTGAAGGTATACCCACAAGAAGTGAGCATTCAAAGCTTATTTGGCTAAAAAGAGAGAACCTTGCTTCATTAAACTGGGCGCCAGCTGACATACCTGCTGTAGAACAACTTATTCGTGAAAACAATCCATCTCTATAATAGAGATGGATTATTTTCACTTAGATCAAACCTTTACCGTAAGCTCCGTATACAAAGCAGCTGGAATTGGATGCTCTAATTTAACCTTTGTCGTTATTGGCTTTTCTCCTTCAAACTCTACAATATCACCTCTACCGATATAGATGTAAGGCTCTGTTTTATTCTTTTCAATTTCTTTGTACTTCCTAACAAATAAATGTAGGTTGACACTCCGCTCGTGATTATAGACAATATCTTTCCCACGTTCTGTTCTTGGGGAAGTACTATTTTGAGTCTCCCACTGTAGGTACTGTTCATTTAGAAGTTCGTCTTTATAATTAATGCTCTCTTTGATATCTGCTTCTTTATGAAGATCAATATAAATAAAGAATTCCTTTCCATTAACAAGTAATCCTGAACCTCGAAACGAGCTATGACTTTTTCGATAATTAGATAATAATGCCGCTTCAGCCATTTGATATTGCTCATATAGTTTAAAATGGGGGACCCCATAATCTTCATCTCTATACTCTTTTTCATACCGGAAGATGCCGTAAGAAAGAACATCCTCAATGTAAAGCCTTTGCTCCGCATTTCCAAGAACATCTGTAAAAGCAGGCGTTTTCCTCAGCTCTCCATTTTGATGAGTAAATAACTTCAACTGTCTACTTTTCTGAGCATCATCATAAAAAGCTTGATTCCAACACTCGAATGCATGAAGGATGCTATCCTCATTCACAGACTTCACATGCTTTAAGATCTCATTATTCGCAATTGCTAGTGTGATCATGTCATTCTCTAATAGATAGCGTGCAATAACAAAATCATAGATCCGTTTTAACGGCAGCTTGCTAGAAAGTTCTTCTAACGCTCCGACGAAATGATCATTTAGTAGCAAGTTCTTTAAAGCAGCTGATTTTTCGGTTTTTGCGACAAACTGCAGATAGCTTTTTTCCCTGTTGATAAATTTAACGGGATTCGGAGCACCATCATATTTAATATAATCCATTAAATAGAACGGAATTCTCCCCTGATTCATTTTCTTAAATTCAAAGTACTCTTCTCGTAAGTACTTTAATGAATTAAAATTTTCCTTATCAATTTGCGCTAAGATCCGTTCCTGTGAGATTTTATCCATTTGAATATGGGTAGCTCCCGGGATATTGGCGAAACCAGTTGCAATCGCAACCTTTAAGCTTTCCTTATCGTAATACCGGCTCCCATTTAAGGCTATCGCAATTAAAAAGGTCTTATTATGATTTCCGATAAAATCAAGGACTGTTAAAAAGCTCTTTCCACTATGCTTACGTAACCCTCTTCCAAGCTGTTGAATAAAAACAATCGGAGAACCCGTCGGTCGTAGCATTAAGACCGTATTAATAGAAGGAATGTCGACACCTTCATTGAAAATATCAACCGTAAAGATAAACTGCAGCTCATCCTGATCATCTTCTAATCTTTTCATATATGTAGCCCTTACATCGACAGAATCGCCGCCCGTTAAGCAGATGCTCGGATATCCCCTGTCCGTAAACTCTGTAGCCATGTATTGTGCATGACTAATATTGACACAAAATCCTAATCCCTTTCGTTTATCCCCATCATGACCATAAAAGTTCATTTGCTCAATGATGTAATCGACTCGCTCATGTACTTTTAAGCGCTTGGCGACTTCATTAATATCATCGATATCAACATCACTCAAATCGACACCGTCAATGTCAGTGATCCCGAAGTAATGAAATGGTACCACCAAATCATCCTCTAGTGCTTCATGTAAACGAACCTCAAGGGCTACATTGTTATCAAATAAGTCAAAGACGTTATTTTGATCACTTCGTTCAGGCGTAGCCGTCATCCCTAAAGTGAATTCAGGCGTAAAATAAGCTAACACTCTTTCATAGCTAGAGCTAGTCGCGTGATGCGCTTCATCAATGATCAGATAATCAAACTCATCAGGACTAAATTCTTCGCAGCACTTTGTAATGGTTTGAATCGTAGCAAATACATAATCTACGTCTTTTTGTTTATGATTACCGGTAAGTAAGCCGAAGGTCACCCCCTGATTCACAATGAGTGTTTCAAACGTTTCCTTCGCCTTTTTCAATATTTCTTCCCTATGTACAATAAACAGGAGTTTTCTTGGTTTGAAGTTCTTTACATCGAACGCTGACATATAAGTCTTCCCTGTTCCTGTAGCTGCCACCACGAGTGCCTTCTTTTGCCCAAAGGAACGAATTCTCGCCAAGTTCTCCATCGCCCGCTTTTGCATCCGGTTGGGTACAATGTACTCCGAGTTTTCATAAATCACCGATTGCATTTTATTAATCGAAACAAGTTTACTTAAAAAATCTTCATACCTTTGGATAAACACCTCATCAGCTACGGTACTTGCTTCCCACAAGTCTTCGTATTCACGCAGAACATCTTGGATAAAGGCAGCATCACATTTAGCCACAATCTCTACATTCCACTCCACATTACTCTTCAAAGCACTTTGCGTAATATTAGAAGAACCAATAATTACCTTGTAACTGTCAATATATTCAAAAATATAAGCCTTCGTATGAAATCCAATGTCTCGGTCTGTAACAAAAACCTTCAAATCAATCTCTGGAAATTCATTAATTTTTCTAAGAGCCTTTGCATCAGTAAAGTTCAAATAAGTAGAAGTAAGTATCTTTCCTTTCGTACTACTTTCTCCGG
>NZ_AJTN02000021.1 GCF_000305495.1 Peribacillus psychrosaccharolyticus ATCC 23296
GACCAGATAGACGAAGATTCTTTGGTTAGCTGGCTACCCTCCACCATATTCATACGATTTCCTCCTGGTTTTCCTTTTACATCTACGGCACTAACTGATGCTTCCGTTTGATCAATCGAATCAACCTCTGACTCTCCTGCTGTGTCGAGGTCTTTTTCAATGACCAATATATACGTACTTCGTTCATCATCTTTTGAGACTACAACCGATAGAATTGTTTTAGCTGCATCTGCTAATGAAATAGTCTTACTGCTTTTGCCTTCAATCTTAATAGTTGAGTTACTGTCTGCTGCCGTTGTCAATGTAACACGTTCAACATCAGTATCTACCGAGATATGATAAGTAAATTCATTACTTGAAAAAGCTTTGTTCCACGTTCCATTTGAAATCGATAACGAGGAAAGCTTAGGTCCATTATTCTCATTACTCTCCACTTGATTCGAACCCAGTTCTGATGTTGGCTTAGCTGCAAGTTCAGCGCCTGCTTGTTGTTGTGATTTTGATAGCATTTGTGAAGGAGATTTCGTATTTTCAGTTGGTGCAGAAGAACTTCCCTTGGATGGGTTGTCTCTTTTGACATCATCACCGTTACCTGACTTTGTATCATCATCTGTTTTCGTGTCAGTTCCCGATTTCGGTTCAGATTCTGTATCGTCATTAACAGTCTTCGCCTTTCGTGTTACGGTGAGCACATATGTCTTTTGGGTACCATCCTCTGCAGTAACAACTATCTTAATCTTTGTTTTTCCCACAGGCAGCTTAACGGAGATTGCTGTACCAATAAACACTTGATTATTCACCTTAATACTAGCCGTTGTATCTACTGCTTTAGGCTTCACAGAAAGGACACTCACACTGTTTTCAACGCTTACCTGATAATCAGTCACTGATTCTTCAAATGACAGTGCTCCCTTTGACAAGTTGAGACTAGCCAAATTCGAATTGCTGCTTTGTGCTTTTGTAACGATAAGCGTATATGTCACCGGTTCTTCGCCTTCGATCCTAATGACAAATTTATTTTCCCCCGTAATAAGCTTGTATGTACTTTCTTGCCCCCCGGTGACCACATTATCATTTACGGTAATCACTGCGTTGTCAGTATCACTTGCGGCAAGAAGCTGAATATCCGTCACATCACTTCCAACTGAAGCACGATAATCCTTAACATTTGCATTGAATTCCTGATTTAACTGTACTCCTCTAACAGACAGTGTTGATAAAACTTCACTCTCCGTTTGGACAACTTCTCCGTTCGTCTCTGCCCTTACTTCACGTTCATACCCAAACGGTCCAATCCCTAGCAAACAACATACAAGAACGAGTTTTCTCCCTTTATGAGAACTATGCATACTCAACCCCCTTATATTGACTCTTTACCATTAAAGTAGCATCCCTTTCTTAACTTTTACTTAATATTTTAAAATCTTTCACGGGACCCCAAAAAAGACACCGAGAAATTATCCCGGTGTCTACCTTGTTATACATATAATCGTATTACATTTCCTGAAGGATCTTGTGTGATGTACGACCCATTGTCTTCTGTTAGATAGGCACCCAATTCTTTTAAATTGGCTAGAGCGGTTTGCAGCGTTTCAATAGCTGGATAATGCAAGGTAAAGGTTTTTAATCCCAAGCTGTTCTTCGTTGGTGCAGGAGCTCCAACGCCTGCCCAGGTATTCAAGCCTATATGATGATGATAGTTTCCTGTTGAAATAAACAACGCTTGTGCTCCGTATCTTAACACCACATCAAAACCAAGGACTTTGATGTAAAACTCTTCTGCTTTCACTAAATCTGAAACATGCAAATGGATATGTCCCATGACCGTTCCCACAGGTAATCCATTCCAAGTATCGCTTATCCGGCTAGCAAGTACACCCTCTGCGTCCATCGATTCAGTAATCATCTGCACATGGTTATCCTGCCATATCCACTCTTCTTCTGGGGTATCTGCATAAATCTCTATGCCGTTCCCATCTGGGTCTCCTAAATAGATAGCTTCACTCACACCGTGATTAGATGCCCCTTGCAGAGGATACCCCGATTGGAGAAGATGCAGCAGAACATTCCCTAAGTCTGCCCGGGTCGGCAGCAAGAGTGCAAAATGATACAAGCCAGTTGTCCGAGGTTGTTTTTCAATGATTACTTCCGGCTGTTCGATTGTTAGTAAAACGGTTTTGCCATCCGCCGATAACGCGGCCTTTTTTTCTGTTTGTTCAAGTATGGTAAATCCGATCACTTCTTTATAAAAAGTCATACTGCGATGTAAATCCTTAACCAGTAAATGAACATTCCCTACATAAGTATAAGGATGATTTTGATATTTCATTTTTAACGCTCCTCTTTACTTACTTTATGTAAGTAACTATATATTAAAAACCATATTTTTTCAACTCTTTTAAAAAAAAATCCCCGAAGACAGAGGATTCAGAGATTAAAGATCTAAGTATTTATTTTTTCCTTTCAGTATCTCATACATTCCATAAAAAGCTAATCCGATTGAAACGATGCCAAGCATGTATGACCCATAATCCTGTTGAAGCAGCTTTTGCAAAGCTTCATCTAATCCTTTTGGATTATCTGAATCAGAAGTAATCGCCATTCGAGTAACAAAAAACCCAAGGAAACTAAATATTAACCCTCGTGCTATGAATCCGATTTTGCCTGACTTCTTAGCCGCCTCAATTTCCGTATCGCTCATCTCAGTAACTTTAAATTGTGACATAAACTTCTCTTTCCAACCGGAATAAATTTGAAAAATTCCGTTCGCAATGATTCCTAAACCAATTAAACCAATAAGCCAAGGACCTGCGTCAGTTGCTAATATCATTGCTGTCCAGGTCTGTTTACTGTCACCTGTACTTCCGGCATGAATAGCAAAAGAAAAGGCTTTATAGGCTATACCAATATAAATGACACAAGAAATAATATCTCCTGCTTTCGTCGTCCAGCCCTTAACCTCCTTTTTTTTCAAGGATTTTATTTCAATTATTTTAATGAGCAGCCATATAATATAGCCCAATAATCCTACAGCAATCACCCATAGCAACGCTTCACCAAAAGGTTTTGTTGCCACAGCTTCAATAGCACCGTTAGTCCCTTTCGCTTTTCCTCCAATCCCAGCAGCAGCCAGCAGCGACAGGATCCCTACTAAAATAAACACAAACCCTTTTGTCATAAAACCAATTCTGGCAAAAATCTTCATCCAGGGTTTTAGTTCATGTTTTGTGTTCTTTGCTCTTTGAGTCAGGTTTTCCTTTAGTTCGGCACTATTCATGATTCATTCCTCCCACTTCTCCTTCTTTTCTCTTCCCCCTATTCACTAAAAGAAAACGAAGAAGACACAGCTGCTAATAATTACTATTCCTATTCCTATTAGATGGTAACCGTTTATTTATATGTATGAAGAAATCTACTTCTCCGTGCCCTCAAAAAAAGCACTGTACCGGCCAGTGCCTCCATCGTGATTATTCTTCTTGTCCTTTCTTTTTTTCACTGATTTCTGCCAGCTTCTCCATATCTGGTGAATGACTGCTGTCAATTCGTTGAAAAGAGATGATTTCTTTTTCTTTATCAACTGTAGCCCATTTAGTATCTAACGTATAAACATAACCAAGATAACTTATCGTAATCTGTTGACTAGACTTTTCTATTTTTGCTGTTTCTTTATCATATGCATGTAACTCGACTGTTTGATTTTCAACGGATTTAATTTCCTTAATAAACAGGATTGGAGATAAAGCAGCAGCCTCTTCACTTGCTTCTTTGTCCTTCTCCGCTTCATTCATTTTATACATCGTAAACACAGTCAGAGCACTGCAGGTTAAGACAGCTAGCATTACACCAGAAATAAGCACTTTTTTATTCGTATATATAAACTTTCTAAAACCTGACATCCGCTCATATTTAACCCGGTCCAACAAGCTTTTCAGTTGAGCGTTGTCCTGCCATCTTTTCAGTGTTCGCTTGTTTTCGAAAATCTCTAAAGCATGATTATGCAGATATCGTTGAACAGAACGTTTATAATCCGGGTCTTCTTCCATAAGCCCGTCATCAAGTCTTGAAAAAGTAAATAGAAACTGTCTGACTCCCTCGAGTCCGCCGCCATTTTTATGAACATATGACAGCATATCATCATATCGGTAAAGATTCGTTTGGTTTTGATCCTTATTCAGGAAGCAAAAGGCCGTCAACTCTGTCAGCTGCACAATTCGTTTATCAGGTATGCCCTTTAAAAGCATCATTTGCAATTGAGTAAAGTAAGGCTGATGAGCATGTCTATCAGATTCCCTTGGATACCCTTTTTGCAGTATATCTTGTGCCTGTTGAATCACCCTTATTTTCCACTTCACTTCACCAAGCTGAAGCAATTTCGGAACCCGATTTGTGATCACTGTAAGTTGATTTAAATCGTTCGGACTTACCAAGTTCAAATCTAATTCTCTTATTAACAAAAGCGATAACTCTTCAATTATTTCTTTCTTAAAGACTTCAACGTCCTCAGAACGCACATATCCTTGGTCTGCATACAGCAGCTTCTTCACGTTACGATAGGCTTGAAGCTGGTTTTTTTCATTTGGAAACAAACTGAGTATCCCTGCGCTGGCAGCTTTTTGAAAACTGTAATTTCCAAGGGATTCAGGAGTATGCTCATGCCAATATACGATTTCATTCATGAGTATATCCAGTGTAGTAATACGACTAAAATAATTTTGAATATATGGCTCAAATACAATCGAGATTAAATGATTTTTACTAAAGACTAATTGGTTTACCCCTTTAAATAAACCCGGAAAGGCTTTTAACTGACTATAGAGAAAACCTATATAGGACAAATCCTTGCTGCCATAATAAAGGACCCTATAAAAAAACGAAACATACGGATTACGATTTTCCCTGGAAAAAATCGAATAAAAGTAAATCATCTCGCTAATCAGTTCTTTTTCAGGCAGATTACTCGGTGTAAGACTCTTACTTTCTTGATCAATCAACGCATGTAGTTGTTCACAAAGTTCAGGCTTATCCTGATAATTATCTCCCGTTAAGAAAGAACGAAAGCTCTTAAATACGACTAATTTTTTTTCTTCAGTTTCGTGGTATTCACCCATTTTCAACAGATATAACCTGCTTAGTTCATTGTAGAGTGTAAGCGAAGGGTTAGCGATATCCAGCAAATTTGTTTCTGCATAGGCGTAAAAATGGTCTAAATCTCTTGAGCGCTCTTGGACCAGTTTGCTGGCAAATTGAATGAATGGCTCCTGATCTGCCTCATCACTGATATTTAGAAAAAAAGATTGGTCAAAATCAAAGACAAAGTCCCTTTGAATCGTGCTGTCTTGCGGACGAATACTTCCTTTTTCTACAAACATTAATCCTATATGTTTCTTACTTTGCGGCTCTGCATGGTAGGTAAGCATGCTAAACGCTTTTCGCATCTCAAAAGGCATACACTGAAAGAGATAATAACCTAATTGATAGGCACCTTGTGTCGCCTTGGTGACATCACCAGGTAATGAAATATACACTTTTTTCTTCGTTGTCATTGACATTAATACCGCATATACCACTTGTTTAAATTGTTTCCCGCTTATTCCAAGCTCAATCAGAAGCTGATTCAATGGTTGTATCGATGGTTTCATCACCGGCAGTGCATCAATTTCATTCAGAACCTTTCCATGTGACACATCATAATTCAATCGAAATGGAAGTTCTCCAAACAGCTTGTCAGCTGAAGTTAGGTATTCCCTCACTCTATCCTTTGGAATAATATAGTTATGGCTGAAAAATGTTTCTCTTTCACCCGTATAATCAGATTCCTTGTATACACTTTGGCCAATCACTAATTCACCCATTTCAGTGAAGGTGATTAAATTGGCTTTTGGATAGCGTTCTTCTTCTCTAATACCTGCATTTGTCAAAGACTGCGGCGGATAATAAGCGCAAAGCTGCTGAAGCGTTTGTTTAATGTAAGACTTATCTAATCCAGGTGAGGCTGCGATAGTTGAGTAGCCTGGTGAGGAAGAAAAAATCCCCTCGCGCTCCCTCGTATAAATCTGCTGCTGAATTTTAGTCATACCTTAGTATTCCTTTCCGTCAATATAGCCTAGCTGATTCAATAGCCAGATAACGGGCTCATCGACTCGAACAGGATTGACGACTCCATTAATCTCTTTATTGATAGGATTTGAACCGAGAGCCGATACAGCAAAGTAAGCTGTCTGATTAAAGTAAACATCTAGGGCATCTTTGAACGGCCTGTCAATTTTTTCAATCAGTCGTCTAATCTCTCCATCAATATTCTCGAATTCTAGTAAATTAAGTGCCTCTCTATGTACATAGTTTTGAAAGATATTACTATTAGGCTGAAGGTATTCTCCATCTTCCTCTGCTAAAGACTTTAATAGATCGCTTTTCGTCAAAATGACCGCAGTTGGAATATCTGTTTTCCCTCTGTCTTGATGTCCGATAAAATTCTCATATAAATTTAAGATTACCTCCCTCGGCTCTGCATACCGATCGGATAAATCACCCTTTTCGTCGAGGCCTATCAGCATACGGTCACGAATAGTCTTGATTTGGAGCGGATCGACTAAAAAGAGAATACCCGATGAGTTCTTAATATGAGAAGCAAATATAGATAGATAATCTTGGTCTACCATTCCTTCTCCAGGAACATCAAAAAACACAAGCGTAAGCGGTGCCTTTTCTTCGTTCTTAAAAACCAACTGAAAAATAAATGGTTCTTGGAGCTCTAAGCGTGTTGATTGAAGCATTCTGCCATATTCAAATATCGGATCTTCATACTTTTCCTTAAATTTACGGCTGACTTCCCCATTTAAAGGCATGCATGCAGCATCAAAATGATGTGCGGTCGTATTTTGCAGAGTATGAATTAAGGAGGTCATATACACTGATTTTCCAACTGAAGAAGCTCCCACAATTGAAATAATATTACTTGGTACTTTTCCGGCGTTAATAGGAAGGACATTATGGCAGGACGGACATAATCGTTTTTTCGTTAACTCTCCATGAGCATCAGTCATCCCCACTAACACTCCGTCTACATAAATTTTATCGTCCTCATGTGCATATTCTGGGTTTAAAATGGCCTCCATCTCAGGTGCAGCATCCATTCCAAATTTAGCTCTATACTTATTTAAAGCTTCATCTTCTTGAAGCGCATATTCTTCGTCCTCTTCTCGGTAATGCTGTGCACGAAATACAACACGTTCCGGAGGGTATTTTTCAAAGCAATACGGACAGACAATATTGTAAAATGACGGCCTGATGACTTCTTCTTTTTTAAATAAATTCTTAAATATGCTTAGCATCCTTATCCCCCTATTCTGGTATTAACTCATAGTGCTCACCGTCTTTTTTTCCATTGGTAAAGAAGAGGCCGATGTAGTCCTGCTTATTAATTTGAATGTCAGGAAGCAGGCTAAGACCTTGATCAAAGTCATGAACAAAAGAATAAACTGAACCATCTTCTATGTTCAACGGACTGCTCCCAGTCTTCTTTACATAGCTGAGCGTTTCTTTTGGTAATGAAATTTCCGTTCTAACCTTGATTCGAACGGTTTTTTGTTGAGAAAACCAGTTTTTTTTATAGGTTATGGAATAAAAGATCTTTCCCTTTTGTGTTTTTGGACTTACTTCGTTGAGCTGATTTTGCTGATCTAGAACAATCATCTGTCCATCTTTTCGGATTGCAGGATATACCTTATACACAATCTTTCCAATAGATGTGACAGAGTCCTTATATCCCGCATTTGCTTTATATTCTTCTCTCGTATATAACTTAAGCGGCCTTCCGCTTCTTTCTATATCTGCTTCCTGTTCAATTACCTTAGCAATGTATACATACTGAATATTTCTCGGCCATTGCCAAGTGAGGATATTAATATGATCAATATTCCGTACGCTGACATCATTAACCCATTGACTAGGTTCAGCTTCATTCCAGTTCATGATGGAAACGCCTCCCCCATTCTTTAATGAAACGAATTGCTGGATTTTTTTTGATCTAGATCATTATTTGCGTTCATGCGACTCGATAGGATTCTATTATTTCCCTCTCTAGCCATATACACTTGATATGGAACAATTGCTGAAAAAATACTAATAATCACAGCTAAAAGAATGTCAGCCCATACTCGTATTAAGAAGCCGTGTAAATAATAGTTTCTAAACCCCCATTCCATTACTAAGCCTGCAATCAGTCCAGCAGCTAGTCCGCCCCATGTAAAACTTTGAGCTAAGAACCGGTTATCAAACATCAATCCAAGTGCCATTCCAAGAACAGCGCCTATTAGAGCGATAAAAGCAATTCGCAAGATTTTATATAACAGCATATAACCAGCACTGCCTGTTCTTTCACCAATCAGCAGTCGTTCCTCGGCATTCTTTTGAATTTCTTGAAAAGTACCCGCGAGCTTGTCTGTATCATTCACGCTATAATACTGGCCGCCCGTTTGTGCCGATATCTTGCTCAACAGCTTAGCCCCTTCATATTTTTCTCTGCTTAATCCGACTGTATTAATGACAATTTCCCGATTTTGAAACGGTTGTAGTGTTTCACCTACATTCACTTCACTAATTCCGTCCGAAAGTAATACAACCATCGTCCGCCGGCCGCTATTATTACTCTCAATATACTTCATTGACTCTGCCAAACTAAGAGCAATATCTGTTCCACCGGAAAACTGAATCACCTTTTCAAAAGCCTTCCCGGCGTTTTCCCTTTCCTCATCGTTCGTAAACGATGTAAAGGGCTGAATCATCGAGGTTTCATCATTAAAGAGAAACAATGAACTACGTTGACTTTTATTCATGTTCATCAGGAATTCTTTTACGGCTGTCACAGTTTTTTTATCCGGATCTGTTTCCAGCATACTTCCTGAAACATCAAGGACCAGGACAATATCCTGAGGACGTTTAATAGTTGATGCATCAAGCTCATAAACGTATTGCAAAATGGTTCCAGCTGCAAAGGGCAGTACAAACATAACCGGCAGTAACAGCTTTAACGAGAATAACGCATATTGATCTGCCCACCGTTTCCCAGTCAGAACAGGTTTCCATTTCTCTGCAATAAACGCCATTCCTCCTATCCACAATCCAAGCTGACCGAAGTACAAACCGACTAAAATACTGGTTGGGATGACCGTCATAAGCCTCTCCATTAGCATTTCGCCCGTAATGGCTCCCATGACGGCTCCGAGTAATGTCAAAATGAGTAGAAAGAAGTTGAATTTTCTTACTTTCATTTTTTACCTCCATTCATTTAAGGAGTGATGGAAGCAGCATCCGGATGGAACTCAAATCCATTTTCCTGATATTTTTCATAATAACGATAATTGCTTTGGTAAAAACGTAGATCTTCAATAAGAAAGCCGCCCATTAGATGCAGTTTTTCAATTCCACTGGTTCTTCTTTCATGAATACAGCCATGTCGATAAGGGAGATTTGTATCCATGCTTAAGGCAAATTGTATAAAGCTGCTTTCATAATCCCCGAAATAATAGTTTTCTTCATAACGGTGTTTCTGGTTGTATTCTAGTAAATGGACCTGACAAGCTGAATCCTTATCTAGAAGCTGATAGATTTCACTAAACAGCTCCTCCTTTGTCAAGACCACTGCATCACCATAGGAGACCATAATGTTTCCTCGTGCAAGAATTTCATCTTCGAAAGTATGATCAAGCCTAGCTGATTCAAAGATCATTTTGTGACACATGGTTAAGACTCTTCTTAGGAAAGTACCATTATTCAGTGATAGTGAATAGTTACCAAGGTTACTCTCGTCAAAAAAGATTTCTGTACTTCGTGTTTCCACTATATCGCGAAGAATGAGTTCGACCACTCGCTGATAATATTCAGGAATGTTTTGATTAATTTTACTTTGATATCCTGTAATGACTTGCTCTGCCTGTTCACGGAGGGTATTCTCTAAAATCTCCAGCGTCTTAATTTGTTCTTCAAACTCCTGATTTGATGTTTCGAGTACATCAATGTACATATTTACCGTATTTAAATTCAATCTATTTCTGAGGATTTGCCATTTCATTCTGTATATTTTTAGTAAAAAGTGAGAAATAAATTGTCGAGTCGTGGTTTTCTCAGAAAATAGGTTTTTTTTGAATTTCTGATGTATTCCTAGTTCCTCGTATACTTTCTCTAACTCTATCGTTTGATTGGATATTTGGTTAACATAACCTGCCTTTAGTTTCAAAAGCCGCTGAATCATAGAATCATCCGTCCACTGATAAGCTGTATAGATTCCATAGCCTGGCTGCTCGACGACTCGTTTACTTAGCAATTGCTTTAGACGTTTACCAGCCAACTGTCGATCTTCATTTAAAAAAGTTTCGTAATTTTCAGCAAAAAACAGCTTGGCTGACTTCCCAAAAAAAGTATCTTCCACTTCTTTTAAGGTCTGCATCTTCACTTGAGAAAATGTCGTAGATGTTGGCATGAGCACGAGCATTTCCTCTAGCTTATCCTCTGATGGAAGGATACTTTCTGTTCTTCGTTCAATGGAAAACTCATCTAGCTCCAGCAGGCGAAGAATAGCATCAGTCTCCATCTTTGTCGTCCTTTCACGAATCACTTTGATAAGATACTGATAAAAATAATAAAGCACATTAATCGCAATCGCCTTATTTGGCCGGCTTACTTTAGAAAATCCCGCTGTTACAAACACGGGATTCCCCTCATCATCTTGACTATTCTTCGAAAACTGCACATTGTTATAGCTCTCATTGCCAGTGAAGTGCTGATGTTCACTAACCAGTTTATTTTTCATCATAACGATGGTTGAGATTATTTCGTAATTCTTAACCATACCGTTTGGAGCAAATAAACCCCGCTCATCCTTATCACCCAATATATACACCAGATCAAACAGACGTCCGCTGTATCGAGTAACCGGCATACGAATGTTATCCTTAGTGACATGAATGTCCGCTGTAAATACGTATTCATCCCGCTGCAGCACCTTTAGTTCCTCGAGAAAGCTAATACCAAACGCAGCTTCATCTTCTACAATTCCCCGCTCCTCCACTAAACAAAAAGCATCGAGATAGTGCATCGTAAACAGCTCTTGGCAGGAATTTTCTAAAAGAATCGTCAATTCGGCACTAAGGATGGTCAACGGATCAACAATTGGTGTAACCATTGATAGATGAACCTTTTGGAACGAGTTGAACATAACACCCAGCTCAGAAAATCGGACATTCACCTGCCGTAAAAGTTGGTTATATTCAATCAGTTTCGATTCATTCTGGTAAAAGCGCTCATAAATACTTGGGCGTATCCTCTTTCCAGCTTCATACTCATCAACTGCCTTAAAGGAATAGACATTTTTCTCCTGCCATGTTTCTTCTAAATAGACATGAATATAAATAATCCCTTCATGATTAGCCCATTTTCGCTGATTCATTTTATAAATCGCTTTAAGCGCTGGCAGGGATTGATCGCCAATAAATAAATAACAAATTGGATTATTAATGATCCGCCGCTCATCTTTGCCCACTTGAGTGGTTTCTGCTTTTAAGATGTATTCATCTGTGAATTCAGTTAATAATTCGCGCATGATCATACCCCATTAAAAGACTATTTTAGTACTTTCACTAGACTATTTGACCTGTCAAGAATCTGCTTATAAAAGCCGTAAACCTCATTACCATTAGGAAGTTCATCTCGAGTCCACTCGAGCTCAGCTCTTGAGTCTCTTGCCACAGTCATTAAACGTTCAAGTTTCTTTGTCAGCAAATCTGTATCCGCATTGTTCGCCATTTGCGTGTTTCGGCGGTCTGCTTTCTTTTCAAGAAGTGCTTTACGTTTAGAATCAAGACTTCGATATACTTGATACAGCTCATATTCAACAAACGTATTTACCTTCGTTAAGTTAAGGAGTGGTTCCCAGCTATCTTCTTCTACATCATGATCGTATACAAAGAGAGCGCCTCTTTTGGTTATCGTATCGGTATACAAAACTTCAATAAATGTTTGAAGACTTGTTTCTTCATCCTTATAGGACTGTAAGAAAGCATCTAATTCATTCAGTTTTTCCTGAATCGACACATATTTTTGAATTTCCTCCTTAACAGCTTCTACTTGTCTTGGTGTACGAATAAAGTTTTCAATAGCATCCTGTTCATTACTGCTGGAAAAGATATCTTTGGTAACGGCAATCGGCAGCTGCTCATTCAATAGTTGCTGAAGATCCGCTCTAAAGCGTTTTATTTCAGTAAAGTTAGGTTTCCCTGTCGCATCTTCCACTAAATAGCTGACAGAGAATTCTTTCATGCTGAATCGTTCAGATAAATAGACCTCAAACTTATTATTGGAAGAGATATGTTCGCCTTTATTTTTTATAATGCCCCATTGTTTAGCTTCGTTAAAAATTGAACGAACCTTCCCGTTATAATCCTTTAATCGAGGATTTTCATAGATATCCCCCCACGATTTTTCAGGAATTGGAGATGGTAGATAGGCCCAGTTCATTGCTTTCGTCTGCGATAAATGACGTCCGACTCCTTCACGTTCGAAGATCGACTTTTCATAAATTTCTTCATAACTAGAAAGCGGAGTAAAGACAAACAAAGGGATTCCATTCTTTGTATTCAACCAGAAGATACGATTACGGACTTCACTTTCCTTAACTGTAAAACGAGAGCCGCTGACAGATGTCCGTTGAAAATCTTTAATTCCTTTTAGAATACTTGGTGCCTGCCGTGGAACTGAGACAAATCCCCAAGAAGGGAATACCAAGCTGCCTACACTATTATTTAAATGAAATACCGGTATAGCTTCTTCATCGAGTGTCTTGGCTATTTTTCTTTCGACAATATGATCGATGGATTCTTCCTCTCCATACTTCATGACAAGAAAATCCTCCATTGATTTGGTTATCAAATCTCCGAATTTATCAGTTAGGAAATCAGAAATAGAACTGATAATATCAATATCCTGCTCCTTCACCCAACGATTTGACTGATCAAGAAGTTCTTTCGTAAAATCTTGAATCATATCATTTCCGTCTTTCGTTTCCAGAATCTCGGTAATCTTCCCGGCCATATCCGGAACACTAACAACATCCCAATAATACGTTTTATTCCCCTGTCGATCCTGTTTTTCTTGCCCACGCGTCAGGATTTCACCATTCTTTTCAAATATTGTGTTTAATGAATTAAGAATTTCTGTAACCACCGCGTACATTTTACTATTTTCATCATTAATCATCGTATGAATGTCATGATAAAAATCGACCATTTGTTCCATACATTCTTTGTCGGCACGCAGATAATATTCTTCTACTTTAGCTGCGATAAAGGCATTTTTCTTTTTATCCTTTGAAAATAATGCACTTTTAGCATCAGCCATTTTTTCAGCTGCCTGATCGGAAGCATCGGAAATTTCCATTGGTTTTCGATAGGTCTGTTCTTTTAATGATTCAATGTACGATTGAATCAAGTTAAGGAGGCTATATCCCTTGTGAGTATATATAAGCCGTGAGACGAAAAATGGTCCTTGCTCAGGATTTAAGAATGTACGTCTAATTTGATCTTTAAATTCTTCAAGAATTTCCGCTGGGTATTGTTTTTTCATCTTAATGTAATTTTCTCTGGCTTTTGTGAGATATCCTTGGTCTAGCTCCGAATCCATACTGATTACCTGCTGTTTAACCACATTCGCATAACTAAGCCGATCACTATTTTCATAGCCTGGAATTGGTTCGGGTACGAGTGAATTAAATTTCCGATGTACAGAATCAACATCAAGCCCAATTCGATTCGCAAAGTTCTCTACTTCTTCCTGTGAAGGGGCAGCAGGAAACATCTTCTCCATTTTCTTAAACACTTTATAAGCTAGGTAGGTAGTCATTTCCTCTATCGGCAGAATGGCCGAGGAAGCCCCTAGAATGTTATACATATAATTTGCTGTGTATTCTTTATGCATCTGCTTAATATTTGTACCGATATTGCTTATATAATCGTGGATGGCAAACTCTTCTCCAGATTGCTTATCTTCATTCGCCATGAAATTCGTTATATTTTCGGCTGTCACATTCATGGTATAATCATAGGCATTTTCAAGCGGTTTACCTTCTAAGTTGGTTGCAGAAATTAAGTGGCAGAGATTATACGGCGGCATGGCAGAATTAACATTCAGGATGTTTCCGTATTGCTGTTTGAATCGTTCATTGCGTTCATCAACATTCATCCAGTAATCTAGTTCTTTCAAAGCAGCAAAACCATTTTTCTTTATATATTCGCTAGTATGCGTATTTAAGCTCTTATTCGATAAGTTCACGTCAGGCGTGAATAGATAACCTAGAATACTAACCTTATCTACACCGGCACTTCCGTGTTCCCTCTCTAGGATACCGCGGATAATATAAGAGATATCAAGGAAACAGCCGGATCCAGTTCCTCCAGAAATTCCAGTCATGATAAATACAGTTAACCGTTTATTCGTCCCTTCAGATAAGACTTTAATCTTCCTCTCTATCGTCTGGACTACTTGATTAATCTTCGTAAATAACAAGAGACGTCCTGCTTGTCTCACGCCTGAAGCACCACTGATTCCATCCGTTATCAAAAGCTCCGGTGAGAGCCAGTCTGTAATATAACTCGGCAGTGTACTCCGGTTTTGCAAAAGACTCCCTATCTCAGCATTAGATAGAAGGACGAATTCCGTGACAGGATCGAGTCCCATGCCTTTATACTTCTTAAATTGATCTTGTTCATTCGTTTCAAAAGCCAAATATTCTATATTAGCCGGTTTTTCTTTTTCTTTTTAGAAATAGGATCCGCAGGTAATTTAAATCGTCTATTTACCTGATACTTCAACCGCAGAAGGGCATCGATCCCGGTACCGCCTAAACCAATAACCAACATGGGGTTATCAATTGTATCTACACGGATTTTGTCACTGACTATTCCGCCCCCCTTTGAAACGTCAAGTTGCTGGATATGTTCTCTAACTGTTGCCTTCATGTCTTATCCCCCTAAATAATATAGTCTAGTGATATCGATTTATTGACCTTATGAAGCATAATTTTCAAACGATCATTCTTCTTAAGTACCAACCCTTGTGCTGCGTCAACGGCTCTACCCGATCTTTCAATAACAGCCTCGCCCTTGTTATAGAGTATAAGTGTGTCATTCTTTCCTGGTACTAGAATGATAGACTCTGTTTCAATAAATTCAGGTGCCAGTTGAAGCAGCTGATGCAATCTCACTTTTCCTTTAAAAGCATTCAGCTTTCGATACTGCGGCGATGTTTTCTCTCCCGTGTTTTCATCTCTGACTTCTATAACCATCTGACCAATAAATCCTCTATTTGCTTTCTTAACCAGGGACAAAATATAAAAAATGAAGCACGCAGCGGCAAGTAGACCAATCCCAGTTCCAAGCCATTTTACTCCTTTACCCTCTTTAGGCTCTTCTGCTAAAACCGATGAAGTCTTTCTACTTGCATCAATAACAATACTGTTCGTTTCACGTGAAAAGCTGTTATCCTCCGCTAGTACCTTTAATTCGTATTTATGCTGATCAGGAATTTTCCAGTTACTAAAAAATTTCTTTCCGTCAGTATCCAGTGGATACTCCACCACTTTTTTGAGAGTTAAGTCCGTTACCAGCAGCTTAGCCTTCATCTCTTTGTACATTACAGGGCTTTGCAGCTTCTTTCCGCCCGTTTCAAGAAATGCTTTGATTCCAACGGTATCATTCTTTCCGTAGTTCTTATTAGCAGGCTCCTCAAGAAGAAGCCCTAAATCATAGTTATAAATCATATTGACATCAATTTTGTCTTTATTAATTCCCTTAACTTGGATCTTCCACTTACCGAATGCCGGTTTAATTAACTTTATGAGAGTATAAGCATTAGAACTTGAATAATAAACGTTAGAGGATGGGATGTTCACTTCCTTGCCGTCAGGGTCAAATAATTTGGCAGTAATCGGTTTATTTGTGGTAATCGATATATTGGCCTCCATTACATTTTCGTTTGGAATATCAATGACAACATCCTGATATTTTCCATTTGCTGTTAATTTTGTTACCGGAACAACCTTAAGCTTTAAATGCTTGGCAAATATTTCACTCAAAATACTTGGCAGATCGTCTGCTGAATTGGTCGTAAAATAGATTCCGCTTGTTTCTTTTGATAGATTCTTTAATACAGATTGATTTGTCTTGCCGTCTGCATTAAGACCAATGGTGTAAATCGGATAGCCCTCTGCTTTCGCCTTATTAACGGCTGTTTGCATATCTTTATCCGATTGCTTTTGCGTGCGTCCTGAATCCGGATTTAACTCATTAATTCCATCTGCCAAAAGAATAATCAGAGGTGAATGTCCTTTAGCCTTGCCAGCATCAAGAATTTTCACAGCCTCATTCACCCCTATTGCAATATCAGTATAGGATCCTCTTGTTAAGGAATCTATGTATTCTTTGAAATCCGTTTTATCCTCTTCTGAATTAATTTCCAGCAAAGCCTTTTCACGGTTAATTTGATCAGTATAGGCAACTAACCCTACCTTATCTCCGCTAACGGATAACATATCAACAAACATCTTCATTGCTTCATTACTTACTTTTTTCTTATCGCTCTTATTCATGGAATTACTCACATCAACAACTAACACTGCATCCATCTTTTCGGCAGTATCCACAGCGTATCCTTTTATGGGCAGCAGGCCTGCCGTTATAAATAAGCTGATCGTGATAAAACTTATATATCTAGATAATTTCACCCATATCCCCCCTTACATACGTAAACCAAGCAATCTATAAATAATAGAAAATAGCAAATTATATGAATATTATAGTATTTTATTTACATTTTAACTATAATTAGTTAGACATTATATGTTAATTATTACATTTATTTTTAATTAAAGTAAATATATGTAATTATTAACTACGAACCAAGGAGGATACACTGATGGTTTTTATTATTTTTGTCGTTATATTTCTGCTTATTCTCGTTAGGAAAATTCATATGCTTTATATCGATAAAGTAATTGCAGAAGACACCCCAAGTATTGATAACAGAATCATCGAACTGCTTAATTCTAAATAATGAAAGAAAGCGGGTGATCCTATCAGGAAGCTGTCTGTTAAGCTGACTACGTTTATTGTGCCTAAGTCATTAATTTCTGAAATCCATCTATGTAAAAAGTGTGAAAGCTACACTCTTTTTCCTGAGAATGGATGTCTAAATTGTCCCAGCCTAAAAGGTTTTTATACATTGGATCAATTTGTCACAAGAAAATATCGTCTGCAATTTCAAAATCACCTGCTTTTATTATTCACCTTGTTAGTCATAACTGCTGTAAGCAGCCTTGACCTGACGGTATTTTTATTAACAACTTTTCTTGGAACATTGATCCTTATCGGATATAGTATGTGGAAGTTTTCCATGCGAGTGAGTGAAAAAAAGTTACTGCTCGATGACCTAGTTTTAACAGATCAAATAAAACTAACTGAAGGAATAAATGAAAATAAGCGGTATGCACAAAAGAAAATTGATATCGGCCATTACCAAGAAGCCTACGAACTTCTCCGTAAAATTGGCTTGTATATACACAATAATGAGATAAAGGAACTAAAGCTCGGCTGTTTGAATCAATTTTATCTTCGAAAAGATATGCAGTTAGAAATGGATTCACTCCTGCCAGAAGGATTCAGCCCGTTATTTATTCAATATCTTACCGAAGCAATTAAGGTGCAGCGGAATCTAGTTAACAAAAATGTTTTGGATTATATCATTCGCTATGAGGAGGAAATTCAGGAGCATTTTTCATATGATGTATTTATAACTACTGCCGGTGCAGCGTTAAGAAAAAAACAGTATTTCATCTATTACAAAGACTTTATTATGAAGTATATTCATGGCCTTCCTAAAGAAAGGATTATCCGTTTATGCCGGATTCTCCAAACCACGAATACCCCTGAGTTGGACCAAGTACGAGATCAACTCCACAACCTAATCCAAATAAAGTACGCGGGTGAGAAAGAAATGGCTGCGTTACTTTAGTAGAGAGTTTCATAATAAAGTGCTTTCTTCGGGTTGGTCCCCCTTAAAAGCTTAGTCCCGATCTTTAAAAAGAGTGCCATTCTGATTGGAATGGCACTCTTTCAATTAATTAGCAGGCATTGTCTATTTCTCGTTTACTTGTAAACATCCTTTTGCCTGATTCGCTAGGCCTCTTGCCTCTTCTGTCGTCTCTGCTGAAGAAAGAACTACTGCGACGCGGCGTCCCTGTTTAGTAACGGGTTTAGCAAAAATACGGATTTGAGTGTTTGGAGTGGACAACGATTCTTCAACTCCTGAGATGCTATAATTCTCAGCTTCAATCGGTGCCTTCAAGGGACGGCTCGCTCCTGGAGTAACCAATGTAATTTCTGGAATCGGATATCCTAAAATGGCACGGATATGTAAGGCAAACTCGGATAAGTTCTGTGTAACTAGTGTGACTAACCCCGTATCGTGCGGACGTGGAGAAACTTCACTAAAGTATACCTTTTCTCCTGATAGGAACAGCTCTACTCCGAACAGACCTAAACCACCCAGCTCATCAGTAATCGCAAGTGCGATCCGTTTAGCTTCTTCTATTTGCTGGTCCGTCATATCATGAGGCTGCCAGGACTCAATATAATCGCCGCCGTCTTGAATATGTCCAATCGGTGCGCAAAACTTCGTACCCTCAACAGTCCGAACTGTTAATAGCGTTATTTCTGAATCAAATGAAATAAATTCTTCAATGATTACTCTACCGTTTTGCACACGCCCTCCTTCCATGGCTGACTGCCAACAGGACTTTAAATCTTGTTCAGTAAGACATACACTTTGCCCTTTACCTGAAGAGCTCATCAATGGTTTCACTACATTTGGGAAACCAATTTTATAAGCACCCTTCACAAATTCTTCATATGTATCGGCAAATTGATAGCGGGCAGTGGGTATTTGTAAAGTCTCAGAAGCAAGCCTGCGAATGCCTTCACGATCCATCGTCAGTTTAGCTGCACGAGCCGTTGGTATGACTGTAAATCCTTCATCCTCCAACTTAAGAAGTTCAGAGGTTGCAATCGCTTCAATTTCAGGCACAATTAAATCAGGTTTTTCCCTTTCAATAATCTCCCGAAGCTCTTTTGCATTCATCATATCGATTACATAACTGCGGTGAGCTACCTGCATAGCTGGTGCATCTGCATAACGGTCAACCGCTATCGTCACTACACCCAAACGCTGCGCTTCAATAATCACTTCTTTTCCTAGTTCTCCAGAACCTAACA